>CAKXAF010000293.1 GCA_934869045.1 uncultured Nitrososphaerota archaeon
TCTGGATTTGCTGTTTTATTTGTTTCGGGGTGAACCACGGTTTATGGTTCCGGGGCGTTATGAAAAACTCAGCGTGGATGAACACGGCTGGGTCACCGAGTCGGAGATCTACAGTACCCTCTATGATTTGGAGGGTACTCTTCTTCAAGCTGAGAACAAGGCGGAGTACAACGCTGCTTTCGGGGACTATCTGATCAGCTGGGCGCCGAACGGGAACGGAAAGCTGTTTCGGTTTTCCACTGGGGAGATAGTTTTAGAAAACATCTCCTATGCGCTACGGATGGGGGATTATGTTTCCGTTTATGATGAGGAATCCAATCCTTTGATTTGGGTGGATGCGGATGGAAACCTTATGGAAGCCCGTGCGGTCAACTGCTATGAATCCAGCAACCCGGATTATTATGTCAGCTACAGCCGGGAAGGGGATGCCTACGGCCTTTTGGACAGAACCCTGGAAGAGGTGCTTCCCCAGGCTTATGAGCGTCTGCAGGTAGTTGGGGATTACATTCTGACCTGGGATGGAACCATGTCTAAGGCCCTGCGCCTGTCGGACCGCACGGAGGTCTTTTCCATAGATGGCTGGGTCCTGATCTACTATGACGGAGAGGCCGGGATTATCCAGAGCGAAGATTACGGAAACTGCTGGCTGATTGACGGAAAGGGAGAGATCCTTTCCAATGACGCCTGCGACTATATAAATGCCGGGGCGGAATTCTATCCGGCTGAAGCCTTTGTAGCGGAGAGATTGGGCGCGGGGCTGCTCCTGAACCAGCAAGGCGCTGTGTTGGCGCAGAAGCCCGGCGGTTATTTTAACGAATTAAGCAGCGGCCTGTACGCGCTCACCTGGAGTACGCAGGATGCAGAGGGAAACCATGTCTCCCATAGCTGCGTCCTGGATGAAAATGGAAACACCGTGATCCCCGAAGGCCGTTACAACTGGCTCAATTCCTGCTATGACCGCAGCGGCCCGTGCGGTCTGCTCACCGGCACCTACCGCACAGGCCGGGGCAGCTACCTCACCGACCTGTTAGATGCAGACGGCAGGATTCTGCTTTCTGGTCTGAATTCCGTGGATCAAATCAGTGGGGACTATCTGGTCGTGAAGAGGGGCTTTTCCGCTGGGATTATGGATCTGAAAGGAAACTGGCTCTACCGGACGTCAACTTTCCAATCCCTTGACGATGAATAAGGAGGAAATTTTATGAAGCTGTGGATTCGCGCGGCGGGGGCCGCCCTGGCAGTTTGCCTTCTGGCCGCTTCCTGTGGAAGAGAACCCTCCGATTCCTGCTGGCTAGGTCCGGCGGGCTCCTGCGCAACGAGCATCTCATCCGCCCCATCGCCGGAACCTATTTTCTCCTCTTTGGACGATTATCCCATTGTGGATGGCTCTACGGCGAACCTGCCGTTGATGGCCCGGGTCATGAGGGATAGCTGCGGCATTTCCCAGGAGGAAGCGGAAAGCCTTACGGAGAATTCCGGCACCAACACCTCCTGGAACCGGCTGGCCAGCGGACAGGCGGATCTGCTGCTGGTCTATGAGGCCCCGGAGGAGACCAGGAAAAAACTCGAGGAGTCCGGCGTCCAGCTGGAGGTAACCCCGGTTGGCCGGGATGCCCTGGTCTTTCTGGTCAACAGCGGAAACCCCGTCACCGGCCTGACCCAGGACCAGCTCCGGAGTATCTACACCGGCGATACGGTCAACTGGAAGAAGCTGGGCGGGGAGGATCAGGAGATCTTTCCCTTCCAGCGCAACCCTACCAGCGGCAGTCAAACCCTTTTCCTGAAGCTGCTGATGAAGGGTGTGCAGCCCATGGATGCGCCGGAAGAGCTGATCTCCGGCGCCATGGGCCAGCTGATCGACAGCGTGGCTAGCTATGACAACAGCGACGGCGCTATCGGTTATTCGGTTTATTATTATGCGGCGATGATGTATGAAAATCCCTCTCTCCGCCTGCTGTCCGTGGATGGCGTGGAGCCGGCCCACGCCAGCATCGCCGATGGCAGCTACCCGCTGCTCAACGATTTTTACCTGGCCATACGCGCCGGTGAACCGGAGGAAAGCCCTGTCCGGAAACTACGGGACTGGATTCTCAGCGACGACGGCCGCAGAGCCTTTGAGGAGGAAGGCTATGTCCCAATTTTTTGATAAGGAGCCTCTTTCGGTTCCGTCGGAGCGCCGTGCGGCTCTCGCACCGATGTTTTCCGGTGTGGAAGAAACGCTGATCTGGTCCTGCCTGGATGGCCGCATGGGAGAAGCCTGGGCTGACCGTCTGGACCATCCCCAGGCTGCCCGGATCATCACGGCGGATTTCGCTTTTCTGGCTGGGGACCCGTCAAGCCCCTGGGCGGAGGCCTTGGCAGGCTCACTGCCGGAATTTTCCCGAAATCCCCTTTTAATGATCCCCTGTGGAAAAGGGTGGGATGCAGTGATCGAACGGGTATGGCGGGGCCGGTTCCGGTCCACGGTTCGCTATGCCATCCGTAAGGAGCCGGATGTTTTTGACCGGGACCGGCTGGCGGCGATCGCCGCACAGCTTCCGGAGGACTTCCGGTTGGCTCCTATTGATGAAGGACTGTACCGCCGTCTTCTGGAGGAGGATTGGAGCCGGGATTTCTGCTCGAATTTTCCCTCCTGGTCCGATTACCGGGCAGATGGCCTGGGGTATGCGGCGCTGTGGCAGGGGGAGCCAGTCAGCGGCGCGTCCTCCTACGCCATTTATAACGGCGGCATCGAGATCGAAGTGGATACCCGGCTGGATTTCCGCCGGAGAGGCCTGGCTTCTGTCTGCTGCGCCCGGCTGATCCTGGCTTGTCTGGAGCAGGGAAAGTACCCCAGCTGGGACGCAGCCAATCTCAGCTCGGTGGGACTGGCCGAAAAGTTGGGTTATCATTTCAGCCATGAATATCCAACGTATGAGCTGGCGATAACCAGATAAAACCGCGGCGGCGGACGGGTTGCATTTCCGTCCGCCGCCTTGGCGTTTGACAGGATTCTTTTTTGGGGGATTATTCCGCCGTAGGCAGATAGCTCAGAGGGTCGACATTTTGGCCGTTGACCAGCACCTCGAAATGACAATGAGGTCCTGTGCTGTAGCCGGTGGAACCCATGACCGCGACCTGCTCCCCGGCGGAGACGGAATCCCCCTCTTCTGCCAGCAGAGAACTGCAGTGGGCGTAGAGGGTCTCCAGCCCGTTTCCATGGCGGATGCGCAGATAGTAACCCTTTTTCGCGCTGTATTCCGCTTCCTCCACGGTTCCGTCCGCCGCAGCCAGAATCGCCGCCTCCTTATCTCCGTCAACGGTCATATCCAGACCCAGGTGTGCGGGAAGATTCGATTGCGGCTGAAATTCGGCGGTGATTCGAATGCCGCCTGCCAGTGGCCAGAGAAGGGAGTCGTTTTTGGTGGGTGCGAGAATGGGCGCATACTCCAG
>CAKXAF010000294.1 GCA_934869045.1 uncultured Nitrososphaerota archaeon
GATAGTACCATTTCCCATCTGCATCGCGGAACCAGCCGGTTTTGAAGGTTCCATCGCTGTTTTGGTACCGCCAGTTGCCTTGACTGTCCTTTTGCCAGCCATTCTGACAGACCGAACCGCTGTCCTCCTTTTTGGGCGGGACAGGAGGAATATAAGACGGCTCGGGATCTTCCCTTTGGGAATCCCATCCGCTGAGCTTCTGGCCCAGAGGCATTGGATTGACCGCGATCTCCATTTTCGTGGAAAGGGGCTGCGGGTGACCGCTTCCGTTTCCAATCGTAACGCCGTTCTCGTCAACTGTGTAGGGCTCAACAAAGACAAACCGTCCGCTCTGGGTATTAGTCCCCGTATAGGCATGATAGCAGATCCAGCCGGTTTTTCCATCAGGTGAGGTGGTATAGGAGGCGTGCCCGCAGCCATTGACCTCGTCTGATTTCGAAAAGATAGGCTCCTGGCTCTTTTCCCAGCTGTCATAGGAAAGCGGATTGTCTCCCACCAGCTTCAGCTGGCCGAGCTGATAGAACGTCGTCCAGTAGCCGCTTCCGGAATAGATAATGTAGAGTTCTCCGTTGGATCCGTAAACGGCGGTTCCGCCTTCCACCACCTCTGGATAGATTTTGCTGCCGCTGGTGGTCGCGCCGTTTTTCTCCCAATCCAGCGTCGGCTCGCAGATTTTTACCTTCTGCCCCTTCAGAATCCAGGGCGTGCTCATTTCGCAGAGGTACTCCACCTGGTAGCGCCGCTGCTGGCCGTTTACTGGTTCTTCCCAGACCTCGTCAACCCAAAGAGCATACGCTTTTCCCCGATGGCGGAGGACCGTCTGCCCGGCGCACCAGCCGGCGTTGATCTCCGGATCATCGGGATTGGTGATTTTCGCCGGGACATTAGCCTCTCCGGTTTCCGGATGGCCGTAAGGACCTTCCGGGCTCCCGCTCAGCGATTTCAGCGCATACATCCGATGGTTGTTGTTGTCCCCGTCGTCACAGGCAATATACAGATACCAGCCGGCGTTTTCTGCGCCAACGTCCGCTTCTGAAAAATAGTGGATTTCCGGTGACCAGAGATTTTTCGAATACATCTGGCCTGCTTCCGGTTTGAAAATCACGATGGACGGCGCAGTCGACAGATCCTCAAAATTCATGGCCTTGAATACGCTGACCTGTGTGCTCCCTGTGACAGTCAGATAGTAGTAACCATCGTGGAAGAAAAGCCACGGATCTGCTCCGGAACGCAGATAATTCTGGAAGGTGAGGGTGCCGGTTTCCTCTGCATCCAGATCAATGGCGGAGGAAACCTGCAGTTCGGATGTCATCGTACCGAAAAAATCCCGCGCGCCTTTCACATCGGTAACGCGTTGGTAGTCGCCGCCGTTGAGAGAGAGTTTCCAGACGCCGCTTAATTCCGGAGCCGCAGAAGTGGCGGGGGCGATCGCGGAACGGAATATCCCACCGTTCAATGTCGCGGCGATGGTTCCGCTGAAGGAACCGGCGTTGTTCCCAACGCCGTAAATACCGGCCCGGAAATCCCCGCCGTTTATGGTCAAATGAACCTCTCCGCTCGCTACACCGTCGCCGCCCGCGCAAAAATAGCTATAGAATTCACCGCCGTTGACCTCCACTGCAATATCCGCATCCTTCTGGGAAGCGCGGTAGGCTCCATGGGATGCCCACAGCGGATCGGCATTTCCACCCCGAACAATGTGATAACGGCCGCTATTGATGGTTAGCCGGTATGCGTCACCCTCTGCAGAACGTTCAAAGCCGCCGCCGTTGACCGAAAGATAACTGGAAACGCCCAGCTGTTTCTCCACCTGCACGCCGGTGTCAAAAATGGCGTCGTGGCCATTGCAGTAAACGCTGCGGGAGGAAGCCCGCATCTCAAGCGTGATGTCCGCAAAACGGCTGGGGCCGCCAAGGGTCAAGTCTGTACTGAAGTTGATCTGTGCACCGGCAGTTTCCCGATAATCCACCCCGGCAAACCGGCTGGTAAAGATGACTTGGCCCTGGTATTCCGGCAGGGCCACGCCGTTGGAAATGGACAAGGGGCCGCAGACAACCACAATGCCGCCCTCACTCCCCAACGCTTCCACGGCCTTTTTAAGGCTTCCGGCTGCATCTGCCGGAGAAGAGCCGCCTCCGCTGCCGCCATCTGCTGCGAAAATAGCGCGTCCACCTTCCACCTTATCAAAAAAGGGACGGTATTCCATAACGGTATCCTCCGTATACTGAAATCCATTGTAGTAGAGAGTCCGGCTACCCGTCCATCCACCGTCCGTTTCATTGACAAAAGCCCCGACGCTGCCGCCTGTCAGCCGGACAACCGGATTACCGGCAGCGGGCAGCTGAACAGACGCAATTTCCCCCTTCAGGATATCCAGGGAACTGCTCCCCGACAGGATTATTGTTCCAATCCAGCCGCCGCTGACAACGGTCTTGGACCCGCAGCGCAGCTCCCCGAAGGAGCCGTCTGCAATAAAGAGGTCGTCTCCCTGCAGGATAATGGCTCCAGGCGCGTCCGCCGGGCAGGACTCTCCGGCTGTAAGAGAGTGGATTCCGGCGTCGATGGTCAGCTCCCCTGCATTCCGGAGAGCAACTCCATCCAGGTTCAGTGGACCTCCCAAACGGTAAACCGCACCCTCCGGGAAGGACAGAGCGCCTCCGGTCAACGTGATTCGACTGCTGTGGGCTGGTTCCTCAAAGCTCTCTGAAACCGGGTATGCATCCAGAAGGACCACGGTTCCCCCACCCTGAGACAGAAGCGAAATCGCATTTGCCAGAGAATCAGACGGCGTCTCCGGCGTAAGTCCGTCTCCGGAGCCGTCCGATTTTACGTAAACCCGTCCATAGGGAAGGAGCTCGTCAAGGGACGCTCCCAGTTCAGCCGCCTCCGCCGCCGTATACAATATGGAGTTATATCGAAGTTTCAGCACGGAATTGACGCAGAGCGCCTCAACCGCACTGCTTCCATAGCTCACCGAAACGGAGTGGAGAACGCTGCCGTCCAGGGAAAGAAGCCCTTCGCCGACGACGTTGTTGAAGACGACTGCCCCAACAGAACCGCCGTTGAGAAAAATGTCGGCATTTCCGTTGATACGGCGTGTGGCGTCGCCTGCCGCATAGATCATGCCGACAGCGCCGCCGTTTACCGTAATCTCCGCGTTTTGACAGTAATGATTTTCCAGAGCAGCCCCATAAACGGTCTGAACGGTGCCGCCGTCAATCCGAATGTGTGAAGTCCCGGTATAGGTCTGGGTCTTTGCCCCCTTTTTCCTGGAAAAGCCGCAGACCGTCTGATAATCGCCGCTCCGGATCGTAATGTGGGAATCCAGAGCCGTTTCCGACCCAGAGACCGGGGCCTGGAAGCCGCCAACGACCACAATACCAGATT
>CAKXAF010000295.1:0-730 GCA_934869045.1 uncultured Nitrososphaerota archaeon
CCTCTGGTCTGACGTATGTTTAATACTAAGCATGTCATGACAATCCCCCCTTACCACAGACTGTAGCCAGACAGCTTGTTTGCGGCCTTGTTGACCAGTGTCAGCAAAACAAAGTTGATTACGTTGTTGAATAGCCCGATGGCTGTGGAGTAGCTGTATTTCTGCTGGAGAAGCCCCATCTTGTAGGTGTAGGTGGAGATGACCTCGGAGGTCGCCATATTCAGGTCGTTCTGGAGCAGGTAGACCTTTTCGAAGCCGATGCTCATGATGCTGCCGGAATTCAGGATCAGCATGATCACCATGGTGGGCATGATGGACGGGATATCGATGTGCCAAATCCGCTTGAGGATACTGGCTCCGTCGATGACCGCGGATTCGTGCAGTTCCGGGCTGACGGAGGACAGGGCCGCCATGTAGATGATGGAGCCCCAACCTGCGCCCTGCCAGACGCCGGACCAGACGTAGAGGTGCCGGAAATATTCCGGTGCGCCGAAAAAGTAGATGGTGTTTCCGGTCAGGGCCTGGATGATGGTGTTGACGAAACCGGAGCGGGGGGAGAGAAAAACGGACAGCATGCCCACCATAACGACGGTGGAAATGAAATGGGGAAGGTAAGTGACCGTCTGAAGGGTGCGCTTGAACTTCATGTTTTTTACGTAGTTCAGCGAAAGCGCCAGGATGATCGGCATAGGGAATCCTGCGATCAGCCCGTAAAGGCTCAGCACTACGG
>CAKXAF010000295.1:740-3335 GCA_934869045.1 uncultured Nitrososphaerota archaeon
CGGTGGAAAAGAGCTTGGAATTGAAAAAGAAGCGGAACCACTTCAATCCCACCCATGGACTGCCCAAAATGCCGTTGGCAATGGAGAAGTCCTTGAACGCGATCTGAATCCCATACATGGGCGCGTAGGCAAACAGAGCCAGATACAGGAAGGCAGGCAGAAGGAACACATATAGAATCCAGTGGCGGCGAATCTCCCGGAGCAGCCGGCCTTTTTTTGGGGCAGTGGATACACTCACAAAAAAGTCTCCTTTCCGTCTTACGAGGTCTGCCAGGTTGCAGGAATTTTTTGAATATTAATCTATCGTGCTTCCATACAAAAGGCATGGTAGATTAAAATATGATACACGACATTTCTGCTAAAGACAATGTAAATATCCGCGCCCAATTTGTAAAAAACCGCTATTCACCAAAACAATTTCCGCAGGCAGGTATCGGATAACCACACTGTGCCAGAGTTTTTTTCAGGTAGCCGAAAGCTGTGCGGATGTCCCGTGCCTGCTCTTCGCCACCGATTTCCCGTTCGATGATCACATAACGGTCGTAGCCCAGCTCCCGCAGCTGGGAGAAAACGGCAGGGAAATCTACGCGGCCGGTCCCCAGGGGAACCTCCGGACCCAGCCTGCGGGGGTCAGTGGGTGGAAGGCCATCCTTGGCGTGGAGGTTCCGGACGTATTTTCCGAAGGTGTACAGGGCATCCACAGGGTTGCCATAGCCATACATAAGGATATTGGCGGTGTCCAGATTGATGAAAAGGTTGTCTTCTCCCACATCTTCTATCAGGCGGAGGAGGGTGATGGGGGACTCGCCGCCGGTTTCAAAAAGAAGATTGACGCCCAGGGAGCGGCAGCGTCGGGCCAGCACCTTCACCGAGGAAAGCATGGCGGCGTACTCCGGTGAAAAGGGATTGTTTGGGACAAAGCCCGCGTGAATGACCATGTCGGTGATTCCCAGCCATTGGACAAACTGCGCTCCCTGGAACAGGTACTCCAGCCGGGATTGGCGGAAGGCTTCGTTGTTGATGCCGCAGAGGGCGTAGTCGTAGTAAATGTCCCAGAGGACGAAACTGTCCCGGAAGCCGCAGAACTGGGCGGAGATTTCCACGCCGTTTTCGTCGGCTGCCCGGCGGATCAGCCGGGCGTCCTCCTCGGTGTAGACCGGGGGCTTATAGACCAGCTGGCAGGCATTCAGCCCCATCTCCCATATTTTTCGAAAGTCCTCCGTACAGTTCCGGGCATCCTGCACGCGAGCCAAAGTGCCGAATTTCATAAGCAATCGTCTCCTTCTGTCAGTGGTCCAGGGTCATGTGGAGCAGCTCCTCCGTAATCACCATTTCGCTGTTGGGGTGAAGCTGCAAAAAGGAGGCCGGAGCAAACCGGCTGGGTTCCTCCAGGGCGATCTTCCTCATAATGCCCCACTGCCAGTCACAGTAGAGGTAAATTTTCAGATTCCTGGCCGCCAACAGCTGCTTCATCCCCAGGGTGATGCAGTGGCGGGGAAAAATGTCCAGGGCGCCGTGGATTTTGTGGGCGCCGTTGTTAACGATGGTCTCCCGGGAGATGTCCAGGCAGCGGGTACCGCAGCTGCGGAATTCTTCGTCGGAAACAGGCTCTTCCGCTGCGGGAGGTTCGTTAAAGGCGATATGGCCGTTGATACCCACGCCGGTCAGGCAGCAGTCCGCGCCGCCCAGTTCCTCCAAAAGCCGGTCGATTTGGGCCTCCTGTCCCGGCTCCGGGAAAAGCCGCTGTTCCGGCGGCATGACCAGCTCCGGGTCGATCTGGGAGTAAAGAAGCCGTTCCATGATCCCATGGAAGCTCAGGGGGTCGGAGGCGGGGATGGGGCGGTCGCTCCCATCCAGGTATTCGTCCATGTTCAGGAACCAGACGTCCCGGAGGCTGATCCGGCGTTCGTTGATCTTGCGGGCCAAAACCGGGTACTGGCCGATAGGCCCCACCGGGCAGATGACCACAGCCCGGCCGTTATTTTCTACAATGGCAGAGACGATGATCTCTGCCATTTCCTCGTACATATCCGCCTCCGTAGGGAGGACCCGGACGGGAAGCCGGCTGTTTTTCAAAAATTCTTCTGGTGAAACGCGGTAGGGGTTCATTTTGTCCCCTCCTCAATTTCTGAAATTTTCACCGTGCGCTTCAGCTGGGTGGAGAGCAGGGCGGCGTCCAGAACCTTCTGACATTCCACGCCCTGGATCAGCTCGGCGGTGTAGTCGTCCTTTTTTCCCTGCAACAGGTTCAGGAAGGAGCGGGACTGATTGGCGTCATAGCGGGCGGGCGGGGTGAGGTGGTGAGTGCCGCCAGCCTCCCAGTCGGTTTTGCCGCTGCAAATTTCGATGTCCTGCTTTCCATCCCGGTAGGTGTATTTCAGCCGTCCGTTTTCGCCGAATACCTCAAACTCGATCAGATCCTGGATAGTGGAGGCGCACCGGGTCAGATTGATGGTGACGTTGACGCCGCTCTGGGTACGGCCCACCAGGTTGCACCAGTCATCCGTGGTGACGGGGGCCATTTCGCCGCTGCCGATTCTGGGACGCTCAGGGATCAGGATGCCAAAATCCGCAAAAACCTCTGCAAACTCCTCA
>CAKXAF010000296.1 GCA_934869045.1 uncultured Nitrososphaerota archaeon
CCGATCTTCACGCTGGATGAAAATGATGTCCCCAACATCAATCAGAACCATCCCATCGTGGTTTCGGATAAGCAGCTTTTGTTTTCCGGCGGCACTGTCCTGGGCGCGTTTCTCAAAACTCTGTCGGAGCTTATTTAAGGTCTGCCGGACCCGGTCGACCTTAAAGGGTTTAATAAGATAATCCGCAGCATAGACTTCAAAGGCCTCCGGCATATACTGTGCATGGGCTGTCGCGATAATCAAGGCGGCGTTGGGCACACTGCGGCTAATCTCTCTGGCGGCTTCTACACCACTGAGGTGGGGCATTTCCACATCTAAAAAGACGATATCAGGGTGGAGGGCGGCTGCAGTTTCAGCTGCTTCGACTCCATCGGCTGCTTCTCCCACGATGCAGAAGCCGTCCGTCTGTTCCACGATTTTCCGAAGAACCAAGCGCATTCCTGCATCATCGTCCGCAATCAATACCTTTAATTCCATCAGCGCCCCCATCTTCTCCGTCGCGAGGCAGGCGGTCCCAAGATTTCGCCGGAAAGTATCGCACCGGCCAGTCCGCACTGACACAGATGCAGAAGATACTGCGCAGAGTTTGCTGTTTCTGGCGGAGTGTGCACCGCCTCATTGTTCGTACCCGGAGAGGGGCCTTCCATGGAAACACCTTCGGGAAGCCCTTCCGGAACCAATTTCTGCGGCGCCATCCGGAGCTGCTCCTCCTGATCGGCAAGGCGCTTAGCATCTGCTGCCATCCGCTCTTCCGCAAGTGACCGTGCGGAAGTTTTTTCCGGCACAGCCGGGGGAGGGGAATGGTGGCCGGAAGGTTCGGTGAACTGGCGCACCATCGGTTCCATGGAGCGGACGCCATTTAACACTTCCTGTGCCAGCTCATTCAGGGTATTTCTTCCGTCGCGGAAAAACATCCAGTTGGCCATGCACATCACCATCCTTTCAGCGTGAGCGGTTATCGTTCAATTTTGGAATCCCCGGTATGAGGAGTTGCAATAGATTCCCGCATCTGGGTATCTGCGTTGATATTCTGCATATTGTAGTAATCCATGACGCCGAGCTTGCCGTCCCGCAGGGCCTGAGCCATCGCCTTGGGGACCTCTGCCTCCGCCTCGACAACCTTGGCGCGCATTTCCTGGACGGCAGCCTTCATTTCCTGCTCCCGGGCAACCGCCATGGCACGGCGTTCCTCAGCCTTGGCTTGGGCAATACGCTTGTCGGCTTCAGCCTGGTCGGTCTGGAGCTGGGCGCCCACGTTCCGGCCGACGTCTACGTCGGCGATGTCAATGGAAAGGATCTCAAAAGCGGTTCCGGCGTCCAATCCCTTGGCAAGGACAGTTTCTGAGATCAGGTCGGGGTTTTCCAAAACCTGCTTGTGGGTTTCTGCGGAGCCGACAGTGGTGACAATGCCTTCACCGACGCGGGCAATGATGGTCTGCTCACCAGCACCGCCTACCAGACGGTCGATGTTTGCGCGGACCGTGACCCGGGCCTTGGCGCGAAGCTCAATGCCGTCCTTTGCGATGGCGGCAATCACAGGGGTCTCAATGACCTTGGGATTCACGCTCATCTGGACGGCCTCCAGGACGTTCCGGCCAGCCAAATCAATGGCTGCGGCCCGTTCAAACTCCAGAGGGATATTGGCGCGCTGGGCGGCAATCAGGGCATTGACGACCCGGTCCACGTTGCCGCCAGCGAGGTAATGGGCCTCCAGCTTGTTAATAGGGAGGTCGATGCCCGCCTTGGTCGCTTTAATCAGAGGAACAACGATTTTAGAGGGCTGTACCCGGCGCAGACGCATGCCGACAAGGGTTCCGATGCCGACATGGACATTGGCCGCCATGGCCGAAATCCACAAAGAAACTGGCACAAAGCTGAAAAACAGGCAGAGAAGCAGGAGAATCGCGGCAATCAGCAAAATCCATCCTAAATATTCCATACTGACAACTCCTTTACAATCGATCCGTTACAACATTCAGGCGCTGGGAGAGTCTGTGCGCATCACAACGATACGGTTTCCCTCAACTTCCACCACCGTCACCGGGGTATCCTTATCAATAAAGTCTCCGCGTGTGACAACGTCCAGCCGGATCCCGTCCAGGTCCGCACAGCCAGCCGGCCGGAGAGGCGTGACGGCACAGCCTTTTTTCCCCAGGAGATACTGCATGTCATCCGTTCCGGAGAATCCCGATTCCTTATCGGTAGACTCCTTCAGGACAAGGGATTTGGGCAGCTTCCCCTTACTTCCCAAATACAGGGCGATGGACAGCAGCACAGCTAAAACCACCAGGATAATCAGCGTCATAATGATCCCCTGCATCCAGGTTTTTGCTGTTACAAGGATGCCCGCTGCCAGCAAAATAATACCGGTGATCCCGGCGGCTCCGAATCCTGGATGGAACATCTCCACGACCACAAGAGCCAGGCCGCCTACGAGAAAAATCGCAGACCAGATGGACATATTGGTTATGAATTCCCAAAACTCCATAGGATTCCCTCCTTTCCAGTTCCTATTCTATCAGAAACCACGGCAAAAGGGAAGGGAAGTGGACCGCATCGTGCAGGGATTTGGCTGAAACGTCGGTTTTGGGGCCTGAACTTACAGCCGGTCAGCGGGGAATGACACCGGTAAAGGCAGTTCGTTCCGTGTTGCTGAAAACCGTCAGCGTACTATGGTACTCCTCCATGATATCCCGGCAGATCGCAAGGCCCATACCTTGGCCGTCCTGCTTTTTCGTGGTGAAGCCTGGTTCAAAAATGCTCTTCCACAGCGTCGTGGGGATAGCCGGGCCATTGTTGACGATTTCGAAAAAGTAGTGGTGCAGATCTTCCCGGAGGGTGATCGAGATCTGGCGGTCCGGCAGGGCCTGATCCTTCTCAAGGGCATAGATTGCGTTGTCGATGATATTCCCCAAAATGCGGCAGAACTCCCAGGAGGGAATGCAAAGATCGCTCAAAGCTGTTGTGATATGGAGGGTCACGGAGATCCCACGCTTTTCACACATGTCTGCCTTTGCCTGAAGGATGGCGTTGACAGCGGGGTGAGCCGTTTTGAGTACGCGGCTCACCTTTTGGATATCGCCGTAAACTGTTTCGATATAATTATGGGCGGCGGCATAATCCTTCAGCTCGATCAAACTGTACACCACCTGAAGGTGATTCAGGAAATCATGGCGTTGGGCCCGAAGCTCGTTATTCAGAGCGTTGATATCCGTAAGGGACTCCCCAAGCATTTCCAATTTACGGTCAAGCTTGGCAATCGGTGCCGCGAGAAAGATGGTCAGAATGCTGCCGGCCACCGAAATGCCGCCGATGATCAGGAGATAGACA
>CAKXAF010000297.1:0-1024 GCA_934869045.1 uncultured Nitrososphaerota archaeon
ATATAGCGGTCATCGGCCGTCTCAACCGTCACGACCAGCTTATTGGGCTGCTCCTCTGAATAAGCGCTGGCTGTGCAGGCAGAGCGCACCCAGTATCCGTTATCCTCTTCTGCGTCGCGGTTTTTAAAGGCATTGCTGAGGGTACGGACTCCCGTAACCGTTCTCCAATCCTCCGCTTCCCAGTACTGTGCGCAATCGGCAAACAGAGTCTCAAGGTTTGCTCCCTGGGAAACTGCGCTGCCCATCTCTTCCTCATCCCGGTACAAATCAAACCGGACAGAAGTGATATCAGTGATTTTTATCGTGTCAAAATCGATCCCCACACTGGTGTCCAGATAGGCATTGTCTGCGCCGTACCAGCTGGTAATCGAAAGGTTTGACACCGCAGCAGCATCGATATGCTCATCCTTAGAGGGTGTATCCGGCTCAGAAGGAACATATCCACCGCCGGCAGGAACCTCCGGCTCGGTGGGAACCGCAGGAAGAACGGCTCCGTCCTCGGAAACAGAAAAGGCCGCTTCGGGAGCCGGCCTACGCCACCCAAATGCTTTGCCGTCCTCGTCAAAACGGTACAAAACGCCGTCAATCTCCACCTTTCCGGTTTGCATCGCGCCGGATTCATCAAAATAGTAAAGGTCGCTATTGATCTCCAGAACGCCGTCCTGCATCGCGCCGAGGCCGTCTGCAAAATAGGTTTTCCCGCCAACCGTAAAGAAGCCGGTTGCCATAGCGCCGTTTTTCGCCAGATAATACCACTTTCCATCCGTATGCTTCAGCCATTTGCTGGCTGCCATGGAGCCGTCTGCAGATAAATAATACCAAATCCCGCCAGTCTTGATCCATCCCTTGTGCATGGCTCCGCTGGGCTGCAGATAGTACCAGTTGTCATCGATCCATTTCCAGCCGGTGGACATCACACCGTCTGCTCCAAAATGGTACCACGCGCCGCTTATCCACTTCCAGCCGGTTTGTGCTACTCCGTTTTCTGTCCAGCGCCAGTTTTGGCCTGCATCCTTATCCCACG
>CAKXAF010000297.1:1034-3312 GCA_934869045.1 uncultured Nitrososphaerota archaeon
CCAGGGCTGCGGCCATCAGCTTTTTCTTCATTTTTAAAACCTCCTGCAAAAGTTTTTCTAATTATAACATATTTATGTTTAAAAGTAAACATATAGCATTCGTTTTATTAAACATTTTTTCTATCAATAAAGTGTGCAATAATAATAGTATATGCCGCAATATTGAAAAAGGGGGGTTCATTCATGGATGAACTAAGAATAACCAAAAAGACAGAACCTGTCATGTTTACCATAAGAGTCGACAAATCCATTGTTGATTTTTATGACAATTTAGCCAAAGAAACCAATCGAAGCCGCAATGAACTCATTGCACTTGCCCTTGAATTTGCCATGGATAAGGTCCGAATCGACTATCTGCCGGATAAAAACACTTAAACGGATCGCTTTCTCATGGAAAACCCGTCTGTATAGCAGGATTTTTCGGATTGCAGACAGCAGCCCACCAAAACGGTTAAAGACTGCACAAAAATAAGCACATGTCCTTCTGGAAACTTGCCAGAAGGACATGTGCTGTTTGCATACCCAATCGGTTCCCATCCCGCCGCCGCAGGGGAATGCTCACCCACTGAGGCACTTCAGTCTTTCGTCAAATGCCGGGTGAGGAAATCGTAGCTCTTCGCCCCGGAAATCTGGTGATCACCCTGGAAAATATCCACCTGGAATCGTTCCAGAGCATCTAAAAGCCCATATACCCTTTGCACAGCAGAGGCAGCCTCACGCCCAGCCTCAACGGGGAAGATGGGATCTTCCGTTCCCATTTCCCACAGCATCGGCCTGGGAGCAACCAGGGACAGAATATCCGGAAGCTCGCAAAGGTTCAGCATCCCGTGGAAGAAATTGTCCACACAGTGGTGCATCGCCATAACAGAGGTCCGGAAATAGTTGGCGTATCCGCTGATGACGCAGGCGCGGATGCGGGGTTCCAGCGCGACAAAAAAGGTGCTCACCAGACCGCCTCCAGAAATACCCATGCAGCCCACCCGCGAAAGGTCCGCATCCCCTAGTTCCGCAAGGACGTCCAGGCAACGGACACACTCATAAACACGCACGCTGGTAACGGTAGTTCCGCACATCAAAAGGCTGGTCGACACCCTGTGACAGCTGGTGGCGCGGGGATCTTTCTGCTTATCCTCCGCCAGCCGGAGATGCCCGAACCCCAACGGCTCCGGTGCAATGACATAAAACCCCTTCCGGGCCAGGGTCAGCGCGAACTGCTTTTGATAACCGGCAGATTTTTCGTCCGGATAATTGTTGCCATACTCGTCGATTCCAACAATGTCATCTACACCGAACCCGTGCCCAGTCACCGCAACAATCGCAGGGTTCCCCGGCAGCGGCTGATCCGGAATCAGGTAATACGCCGGGACAGTCAGGCCCTCCTGGCTTTGGAAGGTCAAAAACTGCCGTGTAACACCTACCAGCTTTTCCTCCCGGATCTTGGTGAGGTTCAGCTCCGGCGGCTCGCTGGGAAATGCTCCGATTCTATCCTGCACGCCTTCGCGCAACGCCTCCTGCCACTGAGCGAATCCCATTTTGCCATCCAACACAAGCCCCACGGGCAGCTTTGGTTGACACCGGGCTGCCTCCTGCTTCAAAAATAGATCAATTTCGTACGCCATTGTTTCCAGCTCCTTTTCGGCCAATTGAAATCATTATAAAAAGATTCGATTGGATTGTCAACTTATTTTACATCTTTTCATAAATATTCGGAATAAAAGGATAAATTTCCGGAGTTTTTGCCAATCTGCATATGGCCTACAGGATTTATTGGACCGTAGAGCAGGAAATCTATTTGCGTACAGCTGGGCCGCCTGAACAAATAAAAAGCACACGTCACTCTGGAATCAACCAAAATGACGTGCGCTTTCCATTTACTGCCGCTTCGTTACATCAACGGCAGAAGCCGGGAGCCGGACTTATTTGGAAGCCTGTTCTACCGCTACGGCACAGGCCACCGTTGCCCCTACCATGGGGTTGTTGCCCATACCAATGAGGCCCATCATTTCAACGTGAGCCGGGACAGAAGAAGAACCGGCAAACTGGGCATCGCCATGCATACGGCCCATTGAGTCAGTCAGGCCGTAGGAAGCGGGGCCTGCCGCAACGTTGTCCGGATGCAGGGTGCGGCCAGTGCCGCCGCCGGAAGCAACGGAGAAATACTTTTTGCCGTTCTCAACTGCCCACTTTTTGTAGGTACCGGCTACCAGGTGCTGGAACCGGGTAGGGTTTGTGGAGTTTCCGGTGATGGAAACGTCGACTTTTTCGCTCTTCATAATGG
>CAKXAF010000298.1:0-1303 GCA_934869045.1 uncultured Nitrososphaerota archaeon
CGAGAAGCTGCGCCTCCCCCTCCACCCCGCGACCGGTGGAGGTGGCGCGCTTCGCTATGGGGTATTCCGCCTCCAGGACCCTATCCGCCTGAAAATACTCCCTGCGGAAGAGCTTTTCGCGGAAAAACCACTCCATCTCCCGACAGAAGGGGTCGGTGCAGCGAAGGGTTAGTTCTCCGTCAATGTCCATCTCGTTCCAAGGGATCTCGTTAATCCAGACCGGCGGCCGGTCGGGGATGCAGTCGTTGATGTTCCGGCATCGCCGCTTCCGTTCTTGGTTAACGGGAAGCTCCGCCAGCTCCCGATAACAGTGCGCAAGCTCCTGGATAAGCTTTTGATCGTTGCTCATGGTCTTCTCCTTCCGGCGCGAAAACGCGGTATCTACAAAGGAAACAGCATCTCTTAAAAAACCACAGGAGTCCTCGAAAGTATTATACCGGTTTTTTAGCCGCACGCAAAGGAATTTCTTTTGAATTTTCGAAGAAATTTTGGAGAATGTCCTGCAAAATCAGAAGTGTGCCGGAGGCGGCTCATGCTTCCGTCCGTTCCAGCTCCTCCGGTCTTTGGGAGAGGATCCGGCCGGCTGCTTCGGCATCCCAAAGCCAGCTGCAGCCCTCCTCTTGGGTGAGGACCAGGGGCATCCGGTCGTGAACCGGCTCCATGGAAGCATTGGCCGCCGTGGTCAGGATGACGAACCGGGTTTCTCCGTCCACGGTATCATAAAGACCGGCCAGGTAGGTCAGCGGCGTGTTTTCCATACGGAAGGCGTACTTTTTCCGCGCGGCGTCCCTTGTCCACTCGTAAAAACAGGTGGTGGGCACCACGCAGCGGCGTCCGACCAGAAGGGAACGGAACAGCGGCTTCTCCCCTGCTGTTTCCGCCCTGGCGTTAATGATGAGGCCCTTCCGATAGGGATTTGGAAATCCCCACCGGCCGACGGACGGCCGGGGGCGGCCGTTGCCGGCCAGCAGGATGGGGACCAGGTCCCCGGGAAAGATCTCTCCGGTCCGGACGGCAGAGGGGTCCGCAGAGGCACCCAACTGCCGGAGGATGTTCCTTGCTTCCTTCGCATCCGTGGAAAATCCATAGCGGCCGCACATTTTTCTTCCTCCTGTCTAAAACATTCGTTTCTTTCAGTGTACCGCAAACGGGATACTCTGTCAAGATAGAATGAGACGCGGGGCAGCTCCCCAGCAGCTGAATCTGTGGAAAAACCTTGGAATTTGACAGGACGGGACGGATTTGCTATAATGGCTTCAAAATATCCAGAGGAAGGAGCTGCGGCTTTTGAAAGGCGATCTGA
>CAKXAF010000298.1:1357-3297 GCA_934869045.1 uncultured Nitrososphaerota archaeon
CGGTCATGAAAACGATGCTGCTGTTTGCGGCGCCCATGATTTTAGGCAACCTTTTGCAGCAGTGCTACAACATCGCGGACACCCTGGTGGTCGGCCGGTTTCTGGGGCCGGACGCACTGGCCGCTGTCGGGTCGTCCTTCACGCTGATGACTTTTCTGACATCCATTCTGCTGGGGCTCTGCATGGGAAGCGGGGCGGTGTTCTCCATTCGGTTCGGACAGAAGGAGTATGAGCGGCTCAAAGAGGGAATTTTCACCTCCTTCATGCTCATTGCCGGGCTGACGGTGGGGCTGAACCTGCTGATTTTTGCCGGAATGGACTGGATCCTGGACTTTCTCCGGGTACCGGAGGAAGTCAGAGGGATGATGCAGCGCTATCTTCGCGTCATCTTCTGCGGGCTGGCGGCCACCTTTCTTTACAATTACTTTGCCTCGCTGCTCCGGGCACTGGGGAATTCTGCCGCGCCGCTGCTCTTTTTGGCGGTTTCCGCTGTCTTGAATATCGGCCTGGACTTATGGTTCGTGCTAGGACTGGGCCGGGGAGTGAAAGGAGCTGCAGAAGCCACCGTGATCGCCCAATATGCGGCTGGGGCCGGCATTGCGGTGTACACCTGGATGAAATGTCCGTTTCTGCGGCTTTCTCGGGCTCACTGCCGGATCCGACCGGAATGCGTCAAAGAAATCGCCAGTTTCTCTGTGCTGACCTGTGCACAGCAGTCGGTGATGAATCTGGGCATCCTGATGGTACAGGGACTGGTTAACAGCTTTGGACCTACGATCATGGCAGCGTTTGCCGCGGCAGTGAAGATCGATGCCTTCGCGTACATGCCGGTACAGGATTTCGGCAACGCCTTTTCCACCTTTATCGCTCAGAACTATGGCGCCCGGAAGGAGGGGCGTATTCGGACAGGGTTAAAGGGCGCCGTCTTTGCAGCCCTGCTCTTCTGCACGGGAATCTCGGTGGGGGTGTGGGTGCTGGCCCGTCCGCTCATGGTGCTGTTCGTTGGGGAAGGGGAAGCCTCCGTTATCGCAGAGGGCGTGCGGTACCTGCGAATCGAAGGGACGTTTTACTGCCTCATTGGATGCCTGTTTCTCCTTTACGGGCTTTACCGCGCAGTAGGAAGACCTGGTATGTCGGTAGTACTCACAGTCATCTCGCTGGGGACCAGGGTCACTCTTGCCTATGGGCTTTCCTCGATACCGGCTTTTGGAGCTGCCGGGATCTGGTGGTCAGTCCCCATCGGTTGGTTTTTGGCAGACCTGGCCGGGCTAGTTTTCTACAGGGCCTGCAGAAAGCGGCTGCTGGTTTTATAAAATCACGGCTGTCAGCAAAAAATGCATGTTTTCCTGTCATTAAAGCGAAGAACCTCCCCAGCCTGCCAGCCGGAGAGGTTCTAAAAAAGAGCGCACTCCCCCTTGTATCTTGAGGACCTAAAATGATTCAGATTCCCGGTTTCGTCAGTTTGCCTATCTTTCTGCCGGAAATTTCCACACATGGGTAGGCGGGGAAAAAGGTGCAAAACGCAAAAAAGCGAGGCCTCCGGCCTGAATAATCAGGCGGAAGCCCCGCATCAGCTTGCAAAAAGCTTTAATTATGCCATTTAAAGAAAAATCACTTTGAATTTTACGCGCAAAAAAGCCCGCAAACCCGCATCAATACTAAGAAAAAAGAGCCGGTCATCTATTATGACCGGCTCTTTTGGTGGACGAGGGTGGATTCGGACCACCGAAGCTGAAAAGCAACAGATTTACAGTCTGCCCCCTTTGGCCACTCGGGAACTCGTCCATATTGGATCTGCTTTTCATAACGGACTCGAGAAATCGCTATTGCGGCGCAGATAACCGGGTTGTCGCAGAAGATGGAGCTGGTGGACGGACTCGAACCCCCGACCTGCTGATTACAAATCAGCTGCTCTACCAACTGAGCTACACCAGCAAACT
>CAKXAF010000299.1 GCA_934869045.1 uncultured Nitrososphaerota archaeon
GTTTGGGGAAACCAGCGTCCGCGGGTTGGAGCGGATGCGGGGCAGGCTCGGCTGTATGGTGGAAACCCCCAGCTTTTTTCCCTATCTCACCGCCCGGGAAAATCTGGAGTATTATCGCATCCAACGGGGGATTCCCGGAAAGGAAAGTGTGGAAAAGGCGCTGCAGCAGGTAAACCTCACGGATACCGGCCGAAAGAAATTCAAGAATTTTTCTTTGGGGATGAAGCAGCGTTTGGGGCTTGCGCTGGCGATTATGGGCCGCCCGGATCTGCTGCTGCTGGATGAGCCCATCAATGGGCTGGATCCCATGGGCATTGTGGAATTCCGGGATATCCTGCTCAACCTCAACCGGGATCAGGGGACCACGATCCTGGTTTCCAGCCACATTCTGAGCGAGTTGTCCAACCTTGCGACCCATTATGGCTTTTTGGAAAAGGGCCGTCTGCTGGAACAGGTTTCCGCAGAGGAGATCCGCAGCCGGTGCCGGGACTGCCTGGAGATCCGGGTGGACGATGCGGCAAAGGCGGTTACGGCGCTGGAAAAGTTGGAGGTACGGGATCTGGAAGTGCTGACGGACGGCGTTATCCGGCTGTACAGCCATCTGGACAAGCCCCAGGTGATCTCCCGGGCACTGGCGGAGGCTGGGGTCGCGCTGTTCGGTCTGAACCAGCGCGGAAGCAGCCTGGAAGATTACTTCCTCAATCTGGTGGGAGGGAAGCATCATGCTTAACTACCTGCGGAGCGAGTGGTACCGGACGGTTCGGCGCAAATATCTGTATTTTTCGGTGGGCGTTGTAGTTCTGCTGGCTGCGGCGTATTTCGCGCTGATCCGATTTAATCAAATTGCCTTTGGATTCGAGCAGATGCTGCCTTTTTTGGCACTGCTGGTACCAAGCACGGGATTTTATGCAATTTTACTGGTCAATGACGCCGCGTTTTCTGATGAGCACAAGCATGGAACCATGAAAAACACCATTTCCTACGGAGTTTCCCGACCGGCTGTTTACTTTGGAAAGCTGCTGAACTGCCTGGTGTTCTGTATCCTTTCCTTGGCAGCGCTGGTGGCGCTGATTATCGGCGCGGGCATTCTGTTGGGCGGAGTAGAGGACTGGCAGGTCTTCTGGGAGAATATGGAGTTTTTTGGGAAAAATCTTCTGGCCAGCTTTCCGCTGTGGCTTTGCGGCGCGGCGGCGGCCAACGCCCTTTCCTGCAACATTCGCAGCTCTGTGGGATGGGTATTTGCTTATATTGGGGTGTTTAACGGCTTCAATCTGCTTCTGCGGGCCCTCAGCGGGGCTATTCCGGTGTGCCGGACCATACGGGGGTATCTGCCCAGCTATCTGATCTCCCGACTGGGAGAGGGCGCACTGCTGGACGATTCCGGCGCCCTGATGGGGCTGTGCTGGATTGTGGGCCTGACAGCCGTCGTCGTTTTTGCACTAGCTGGACTGGCGGTCTTCCGCCGGACGGAGGTGAAGTAGGGTGAATATGCTGAACTACATGCGCAGCGAGTGCTACCGCACTTTCCGCCGGAAGTACCTGTATGTCTTTTCCGGGACCTGCGTGCTGGTCGTTTTGGGTTCCACGCTGCTCAGCTTTTTCGGAAACCGGCAGACTGCCGATGCCGGAAGCTGGCTGCATATGGAGGCAATGCTGGACATGCTGGCGCTGTTCCTCCCCACCCTGGGACTATACGCGGTTTTGCTCACGATGGATCTTGCCTTTTCCGGTGAATATAAGTCGCTGACCCTGAAAAATACCGTTTCCTTTGGCGTGCCCAGGGCAGCGGTCTATTTTGGAAAGCTGCTGACCGCCGTGCTGTATTCCGCGATCGTTTTGGCGGTCGTGCTGCTGTCCTTTTTCGGATTCGGCATTCTGTTTTTGGGGATCGGCGACGCCGCCTACTTTCAAGAGGTTGTACGGGAGCTGGGATGGGGGCTTTTGGGAGCATTCCCGCTGTGGGTCGCGGCGCTGAGCCTGGCCAACCTTCTGATGTTTGCCATCCGCAGCGGTACAGGGGCCTCCTTTGCGTATATGGGCCTTATGCTGCTCACCGGAACCGTATTGGATCTGTTGGATCTTTTGGGATATTCGGTATTCGGAGTCATGAAAGGATGGCTGATTTCCACGCAGCTGGGGAACCTTTACGGCACGGTTGGACACTGGGAGCAGATCGCTGCAGCTTGGGGCAGCGGGTTTGTCTATACGGCGGTGTTCTGTCTGATTGGGTATGGGATCTTCCGAAGGATGGAAATTAAGTAGAGGGGTGAGAGGATGTTCTGGCTGGCCGTTCCCGCGATCGCGGCAGTCATTTTCGCGGCGTTGTATTTTCGGGACCGGCAGAACCTGAAGCGGGCGGCCCAGGAGCTGCGGGAGATCAACGCCTCCGGTTCCAGCCGGCGGCTGCGCATTTCCATGCCGGGCCGGGAGATGGAGGCGCTGGCCCGGGAGGTTAATCGGGCTTTGGACGAGAAGCAGCTATCGGAAATCGCCCACCGCCGGGTGGAGAAGGAACGGCGGGATGAAATTGCCAACATCTCCCACGATCTGCGGACGCCCCTTACTTCCGTTCTGGGCTATCTTCAGCTGGCAAAGGCAGCGGACTGCGCCCCGGAGGAGCGGCAGGAGTATCTTCAGATTGCGGAAAGCCGCGCCAAGGCTCTCCAGAGCCTGCTGACGGGCTTTTATGATCTTTCCCGGCTGGGAGCGGACGGCTACCCTCTGGAGATGGAGGCAGTGCGCCCCGGGGAAGTCCTCTGCCAGCTGGCCGCAGACTATTACGGGGACTTTATGGCTGCGGGAATGGAGCCGCGGCTGGAACTGCCGGAGAATCTGCCGGCGGTCTGGGCGGATCGGGGAGGTCTGTCCCGCGTATTTGGGAACCTGATGCAGAACGCGGTCAAGCACGGCGGTGATACCCTCTGGATCTGTGGGGAACAGCAGGGAGATATTCTGGAGATATCCTTCCGCAATGCCGCACCTGGGCTGACCCTGGAGGACTGCCGGCAGCTGTTTGACCGTTTTTTCACGGCTGACCGGATGCGGACGGGAAAGAACACTGGTTTGGGCCTGGCAATTGTTAAGGCCCTGTGCGAGAAAATGGAGGGTACCGTGTCGGCGGATCTTTCTGGCGGTATGCTGACGATTTTCACCCGGTGGAAGGTGTATCCGCAGCGTAAATAGACAGGGCAATTCTCGCCGCCTTTTCGAAAGGGGCAGGAATGGAGGTTACCTTTGGAATCCACCATTTTTTAAAACGGCGAAACACAAAAGGAGACTGGATTTCCA
>CAKXAF010000300.1 GCA_934869045.1 uncultured Nitrososphaerota archaeon
GCGCATAGTGGACAGCCTTCTCCGCTGCGGCCTTGGGATCCTGATAGCCGCTGAGAGCATTGGCCACAAAAACCATCCCGGATACTGCCCCGCAGACTTCCCGCAGACGACCGAAGCCGCCTCCAAAACCGGAAACCAGCCGCGCGGCAAGATCCTTTTCCAGACCGATGCGATCCGCAAAGGCTACTGCTACCGCCTGGCTGCAATTGTAGCCCTCCCGAAAGGCAGCCTCTGCCTCCTGTGCTCGATTTTTCATTGGAACTCCTTATTTGCCGCAGCCTTCTACGGCATCAGCAGCGCCTTCCAGCCAATCGCCTTCGAACAGCTCCATCACTCCCTGGTCGCAGACTTTGGCCAGCTGAGGATCAATGGGCAGACGGCCCAGAACCTTCAGGCCATACTTCGCCGCTTCTTCTTCCACATGGCTCTCGCCAAAAACGGCAATTTTTTTGCCGCAATCCGGACAAACCGCGTAGCTCATATTTTCCACGATTCCCAAAATCGGGATATTCATGGCTTGAGCCATCTTGACAGCCTTGGCTACGATCATGGACACCAGCTCCTGAGGAGAGGTTACCACGATGATGCCGTCCAGAGGCAGGGACTGAAATACGGTCAGCGGCACGTCGCCGGTTCCAGGAGGCATGTCCACGAACATATAGTCTACGTCATTCCAGACAACGTCGGTCCAAAACTGCTTGACGGTGCCTGCGATGATAGGTCCGCGCCAGATAACCGGAACGGTGTCATCCTCCAGCAGAAGGTTGACGCTCATGACTTCGATGCCAGTCTTGGTCCGGACCGGATAGATGCCATTCTCATCGCCGGTGGCCTTCTCCTTCAGACCAAAGACCTTGGGGATGGAGGGGCCGGTAACGTCGGCGTCCAGCACAGCGGTCTGACAGCCGCGCCGCTGCATGATGACGCTGAGCATAGAGGTGACAAGGGATTTACCGACACCGCCTTTACCGCTGACAACGCCGATTACCTTTTTGATATGGCTGAGTTCATGGGGCTTTTCGAGAAAATCCGCGGGATTGCTGCCGCCGGTGCGGGAGGGGCAATTCTCGCCGCAGGTCTCGCAGTTGTGGGTACATTCGCTCACGAAAACGCTTCCTTTCTGAAACTGGAATCCGCTCCTTACTTGGGCGGATATTGTTTATATTGTAACACAAAACGGCAGGACTGTCAAACTATCGCCTTGCAGAAAACGGGCAACCATGATAAACTGGTAAAAAGCAAAAGGGGGATTGCAATAGGAATGTCCGATATGCTGAAGGAAGCGACCTGGAGATCATTTCCGCCCATGACGCCCACATCAGCCGGGAAGAGCTAAGCTGCTCCATCAGCCGGAACCGCGTTTTCCTGGCGGAAGAAAACGGGGAATTTCTTGGGTGGATGCGGTACAGTCTGTTCTGGGACAACACACCGTTTCTCAACATGCTCTTTCTCCTGGAAAGATGGCGGGGGCAGGGAGCCGGAAGGCAGATGATGACGGTTTGGGAATCCGAAATGAAAGCCCTGGGGTACCAGCTGATCATGACCTCCACCGCCTCCAACGAATGTGCCCAGCATTTTTACACGAAGCTGGGCTATCGCGCTGTAGGCAGCTTTCTGCCGGAAGGGGAACCGCTGGAGCTGATTTTCAGCAAGCGTCTTTCGCCGTGACCCTTCAAAAATTTCTCCGGATGCCATAATTGCTGTCTTGCGGGATACACTACTTCCATATAAGGAGGGTGTATTATGAATCACAGCAAAATCGTCATCATTGGCGCCGGAAACGTCGGCGCTACTACTGCGTTCAGCCTGCTGGTTCAGGGGCTCTGCGACGAGCTGGTGCTCACCGATTTGAACCGCGAAAAAGCCGTAGGCGAGACCTTTGACATGCAGCATAGCATCGAGTATTTGGGGCGGAACATTCAAGTCCACGCCGGAGACTATCACGATTGCGCCGACGCTTCCATCGTTGTCATCACTGCCAGCGCCCCCATGGTCGGAGACGACCGCCTGGCGTGGCTGGATTCCTCGAAAAAGATTCTTCAGGGCATCGTCGGGCCGATCATGGCAGAAGGATTTCAGGGACATTTCATCGTGATCTCCAACCCTGTGGATATTATGTCCTACTATGTTTGGAAAATCAGCGGCCTGCCCGCCAGCCAGGTTATTGGCACCGGCACGTCTCTGGATACAGCCCGACTCAAATATTTTATCGGGCGGGGGCTGGATGTAGATCCCCGATCGGTCCACGCCGTGGTCATGGGAGAGCACGGCGATTCAGAAATGGTTCCATGGAGCCGGGCAACGGTGGGCGGCAAGCAGTTCCTGCGCATTCTGGCGGACAATCCCAAGCGCTTCGGCAACCTGACCCCGGAGGGGCTGCTGGCAGATACAGTAGGCGCTGCCTGGGAGATTATCGAACGGAAGGGCAACACCTGTTACGGCATTGCAAGCGCCACAGCCGGCATCATCCGCGCGATCCTCCATGATGAAAACCGCATCCTGCCTGTATCCACGCTCCTGTCCGGCGAGTACGGACAGCGGGATATCTATGCGGGCGTCCCCACCATTCTAAATCGTACCGGCGCCAAGGAGGTCATCGAAGTCCCCATGACAGAGGATGAGCAGGACCGTTTTGCCGCGTCCTGCTCCATTATCCGATCCTACTGCGAAAAACTGTTTTAAGAAAAAGCCGGCACGTTTTCTGCGGGTCGGCTTTTTCCTATTCTACGGATTTCAAAGATTCCACCATGTCGATTTTTTTCAGCCTGAAATGCAGAAAGAAATTGACGGCCATTGCAAAAAGCATGGTCAGAAGCCCTGCAAAAACATAACAGTCCCAAGACATATCCGGAGCAAACATCACAATATCTACCTCCGCGGTGAGCACAACGAACCGCTCCAGTGCAATGCCTCCCACCAGGCCAATTAGCATCCCCAGAATTGCGGAAATGGTGTTCTCCCGGGTGATATAGGAAGTAACCTCCTTATCATAGAAGCCCAAAACCTTGATGGTCGCAAGCTCCCGGACCCGTTCATTGACATTGATATTGGCCAGATTGTAAAGCACCACAACAGCCAGGGCGCCGGCTGAGAAAATCAGCACCCATACAATGCTGTTAAGGCTGCCCAGCATGTTGGAAAAATCGCTGTTGATGCCGGAGGTATGAGCCACTCCCTGAACCTCGGAGAGCTTCATCAGTTCACTGGAAACCACGCTCTCATCCGCCTCTTGGGCCAGGTTCAAAAGCATTTCGTTGTAGGAGGGCTGACTGCGGAAC
>CAKXAF010000301.1 GCA_934869045.1 uncultured Nitrososphaerota archaeon
GCAGTTGGGACCCTGTTCACCACCTTTGATGTTTACTATAAAGGCCAGGCCCGCTTTGAGGTCTACGGCACGGAAGGCTGGCCGTTGATCCCGACAACACTGCCTTCCGGCAGCTGCTGCGCCAAATAGATGGCAGGAGTGGGGCAGTCCGGCTCAGCGGCGCGGAAAAGCTCTGCCTCCGATCCGGAGAGCTCGTTGGCAGCTTGAACGTAGTAGCGTCCGTCGGTCCAGAGGCCGCTTGCGGTGCGGGTAATGACAAATGTTCCGGCGCTTCCGGTAAAGCCGGAGACAAATGCCCTCGTCTTCCAGTAGTCAGAGAAATATTCGCTCATATGCGGGTCGGCGCTGGGAATGATACAGGCGTCGATCCCTTTATTTTCCATAAGTCCGCGGATTTTTGCGATGCGCTGATTTGCGGTCATAAAAAAACCTCCTGATTTCATCTGATTGAGTCTAGTATAGCACCCTTTCTGGCAAAAAACAAGATTCCTCCAGATGAAAGGCGTTTCTGCCGTCCGCCTTTTCGGCCGGGAAGAACGATAATCAACGCCTGCATATATCTCGCAAATGAGCGTGACAGCATCGCTTCCGTCACGCTCATTTGAATAGGGGAGGAGCTTCTCTGCCAAACGGATTGTAGAAATACAAACCGACTATCATCCCCCTCTGAACCGTTAGAAAGGGAACGGGTCCGTCCATCCTTTATTTTTCGTCTTGCGAGAATACGATGCAGCGCCCAGCGGAACCGCAGAGGAGACTGCCATCGCGCCAAACCGGAGTTCCGTTGAGGAAGACCCAGTCCAGTCCCTCGGCGAGCCGGGTGGGTTCCGCGAAGGTGGCGCGGTCGCGGAAGCGGGCGGGGTCGAAGATGAGAACATCGGCAAAAGCTCCCGGCGCCAGGATGCCCCGGTCTGTCAGGTTCATGCGGCGTGCGGGAAGAGAGGTCATCTTGGCGACAGCCTGTTCCAGGGTGAGCACCCGGCGTTCCCGGACATATTCGCGGAGGACTTTGGGAAAGGAGCCGTACATCCGGGGATGGGGAGTGCCGGTATCGGCGTAAATGGAGTCGGAGATCACGATAGAATAGGGGAGCCGGGCCACGGCGTCGATGTCCTCCTGGCACATGCTCATGTTGATGATGGCGGTTTTCCCGTTGTCGGTGTGCATCAGGTGGGCAGCGCAGGCGGCGCTGTCGGAAAAGCCGAATTTTTCTGCCGCTTCCGCTACATTCAGGCCAACAAAGGGACGGTTTTCCTCGGCGGAGACACCGCTGATCAAGATGCGGTCCCAGCCCAGGGTAATGGCATAATTGTCCCAATCGGGATAGCGCACGGCGGCGGCACGCCGGAATTCCTCCACACCCTCCGGGGTACCCAGCCGCGCCAGAGCGGCGGTCAGGTCGCCCGAAACAAGGCAGGGGGGCAGCATGGTGGTCAGGGCGGTAGAGCCGCCTTCGTAGGGATAAAAATCGCAGGTCACATCCTGGCCCCCGGCCCGTGCTTCGTCAATGAGGGCAATCGCATCATGGATACCCCGCCGCCAGTTTTCTATACCGCAGCATTTGAAATGGCTGATCTCCACGGGGCAGCCCGCTTTTCGGCCGATATCAAGGATCTCCCGGACACTGGCGGCCAGGCTGTCACCTTCTCCTCGGATATGGGCGGTGAGAACGCGGCCAAACGTTCCAAGAGGGCGGAGAATAGCGGCGAATTCGTCAGTGGAGCTGTAGCATTCCGGGATGTACATAATCCCGCAGGAAGCCCCAACGGCGCCCGCTTTCAGGGCGTCTTCGATCAGTTCCGAAGCCTTCTGGAGCTCCCCGGGCGTATAAGGGGTGTCGGAAAAACCTTTGACGGTGATTTTTACCGAGCCGGTGCCGATCATGGAGGCGGCGTTGACCGGCAGGGGGCGGTCCTTCAGCCGCTTCAGATACTCCCGATAGGAGTGGAGTCCCAGATCAGCGCACTCCGAGCCGAGAACCGCTTCCATGAAATCATACATCCCGGCGGAAGGCTCGGGGGAGGGAGCCAGGGACATTCCGCAGTTTCCCACAACGGTGGTGGTGATGCCCTGGGCAAGCATGGCGCTGCCGCAATCGGAATCCTGAAGAAATTTTGCGTCGCAGTGGCGGTGGATGTCGATGAAGCCAGGGCAGACCACTCTTCCAGCAGCGTCAATGACTTCACCGGAGGGATCGCCTGCTTCTCCCACCGAAACGATGCGGCCGCCGTCTATGACGAGATCGCCCATCCGGGCCCCGGCGCCGGTACCGTCCACCAGAAGCCCGTTGCGAATCCATATCCTGTTCATTGAGAAAGCCTTCTTTCCTGAATCAGACGCTCTTTCCCCGGGCGTCAATGCGGATTTTGTGGTCGAGCCTGCCACCGCGGATTCCGTAAACCTCGTCCACCATGTTGCAGACAACGCAGCAGTGGTTGGGGATAACGGCCAACTTTTCTCCGATTTTCACGTCCAGAGGGAGGCTGCTTTCCAGGAAAGCGTGCTCCTCGTTGAGAGCGGTGATAACCATGTCAGGGCGGCCCAGCACCGCGCCGTAACCGGGATGCCGCTCACAGCCGTCGCTGGTCAGGATCTTGGTGCCCGCGTCGAGAATGGCGTGATGTTCATCTACTATACTGACAACAGAAAGTACAACCCGCATGGCGCAGTCATCCTCTGCGGCAAAGCCGGAAAAGAGCTGGCCGCAGTCGTTAAAGATATAATGACCGGAGCGGATCTCGGTGACGCCCTCCAGCAGCTCCGGCATTTTCCCGGAGAAGGAGGTGCCGCCGGAAAGGACGTCTATGGTGAAGCCGTCGGCACGGAGAAGCGCGGCAGTCTGTACTAGGTCGTCGTGTTCCTTTCGGGCAATCTGTTCCATGGCGGCCCGGCCCTTTTGATGGTAAATCAGCCCGCCGTAGTACATCAGCCCCACGATTTGAATCCCCGGGAGCTCTCTGACAGCCCTGGCAAATTCCAGAGCAGGCGATCCGGGTTGAAGGCCGCCGCGGCCCAGTCCGCCGTCGAGATCAATGCGCACCGGGATCCTTCTGCCCATGGAAACGCCCAGATCCGAGAGGCCCCTGGCCCCCTCCACGCTGTTGATCAGGGTGGAGATATCCGCGCGGAGCAGCAGCTTTTCCAGCCGGGCCAGCTTTTCCGGCCCGATGAGGGGATAGCAGACAAAAATATCCGTGATACCTGCATCCGCCATCACTTCCGCCTCTCCCAGCTTGGCACAGGTGATGCCTTTGGCGCCAAGCCTGAGCTGGAG
>CAKXAF010000302.1 GCA_934869045.1 uncultured Nitrososphaerota archaeon
CTCCAGGGCCTTATAAAGGATATCCCGGGTGTGATAGCTCTGAAACTGGATAACCGCCTTTTTGGAGGAGCTTTCCCGGACGATGAGGGAGGGCTCCAGGTAGTAGTTGGTGTCCGGCTCCGCGCCGGTTTCGATCTGGCGGATGATCAGCCGGACGGCGGTTTCGGCCATTTCGCTGATCCGGTAGCCGACGGTAGTCAGCGGCGGATCGGTCATGGAGGACACGGGAAGGTTGTCGAAGCCGGCGACAGCGATGGCTTTGGGGCAGGGAAGCTTCAGCCGCTGACAGGCCTGGAGTACCATGGTGGCGATGAGATCGTGGAAACAGAAGACTGCCGCCGGTTTGGGAAGAGCCTGGAGCAGCTCCTCAATGGCCTTGTTGGCGGCAGCTGCGTCCTCCGGATCGATTTGCAGCACGCGGTTTGACGGAAGGCGGTATCCCTGGCGGGACAGCCCCTCGCAGAAACCGGTGAAGCGGGGGTCCTGGGAGCGGTCCAGCTCGGTGAGGCCGATGTAGGCAAACTGGGAGTAATTCTCCCGGAGAAAGTGAGCGGCGACCCGGCGGGCGGCGGCGGCGTTGTTGACCAGCACCGCTTCTCCGGAGGCGTTTTCCGGCTTACGTCCCAGAAAAACGTGAGGCAAAGGATAATGGTCATAGAGGTCTGCGGTCTCCGGCGTGACGCCGGGGGAAGAGAGGACTCCGACGGCTCCCGCATCGCGGAACAGATTGAGAATCTCGCGTTCCTGCTCCGTGTGATAGGAACTGCTGGCCACCAGGAGGCGATAACCGGACTCCCAGGCGTATTTCTGCGCGTGTTTCACCAGGGAGGAGAAAAAGGGGCTTTCGATATTGGTGACGTGCATCCCCAGAATATGGCTGTTTGTGGAATTTTTCTGCCCCAGCGGGGTATCCCGACCGATCCGGCCGTAGGTCAGGTAATACTTTTTCCCCTGCAGCTCGATCAGCCGTTTGTCCCGCAGCACAACCAGAATGTGCTGGGCAGTGACCAAGGAGACGCCCTGCCGCTGGGCCAGTTCCCGGGTGGACAGAAAGGCTTCTCCCGACGGCCCGAAGGCGCCGGAAAGAATCTCGGCCTCCAGCCGCGCTTCCTCTTCCAGATAAAGCGGCGGACGCTTGGATGGTTTTGGTCGGCTCATGGATGATCTTCTCCTATCGTGTTCGATGAAACGAAAAGGCGCCGTCCTTTTCAACTTGCTTCTAGTGTAGAACGATATTGGAAACAAGTCAATAACAAATAACGGCATATATGTATAATAATATAGTGTTTGTTATACAAATCTGGACATTTTCCAAAAATTTTGCATCGGCAGAACCATAGAACAGGTGCTTACCCTTTGACAGAACCGATCATCACGCCCTTGACAAAATATTTTTGGACAAAAGGGTACACACAAATGATGGGCAGGCTGGAAACGATGATCAGCGAATATTTGAGCAGATCGGCCATTCCCTGTTTTCCGGCGAGGACGGCGTCATCCACAATGTCGTTGGTGCTGATCTGGTTGGCGATGAGAATGTCCCGGAGAATCAGCTGCAGAGGGTAGGTATCCTTTTCGTTCAGATAAATCATCGCGTCGAAATAGGCGTTCCAGTGGCCGACGGCATAATAAAGGGCAATGACCGCGATGACGGCTTTGGATAGCGGCAGGACCATGTTGAAGAAGAAACGCAGGTCCGAACAGCCATCGATCTGGGCGGCTTCCAGCAGCTCGCTAGGGATGTTGCTCTGCATAAAAGTGCGGGTGAGAATCATATTGTAGACGGACAGCGCTCCAGGGAGGAGAAGGGACCAGAAACTCCCGACCAGACGGAGACTGTTGACCAGCAGATAGGTGGGGATCAGGCCTCCGCTGAAAAACATGGTAAAGGTAAACAGAAACATGAAAAAGCCGCGGAAGGGAAGATCTTTTCTGGACAGAGGGTAAGCGGCCAGAAGGGTGACCGACACATTGATGAGAGTGCCAAGAATTGTGTAAAAAATCGTGTTCCGGTAGCCGGTGAGCACGTAGGGATTGGAAAAGACAGCGCTGTAGCCTTTGAGACTGAACTCCACCGGCCAGAGCACCACCCGGCTGGTGGCCACCGCGGTGGGGGAGGAGAAGGATGCGGCGACAATGTTGATGAGGGGAAGCAAAATCACCAGTGTGAACAGGGACAGGACCAGGTTCACGACACCGTAGTAGATTCGATCCTCCAGCGGGTATTGGATCTGCTTTTTGGGAGCTTTTGCAGGCATTTTTTCTCCTCCTTACCACAGGCTGGTCTGGCTGATCCGCTTGGTGACCGCGTTTACCAGGACCAGGAGACCGCAGTTGATGATCGAGTTGAACAGGCCGATGGCGGAGGCATAGGAATAGTCGGTTTTGCCGGCCGCCATGCCGACCTTGTAGACATAGGTGGAAATGACCTCTGAGGTGCGCAGGTTTAGGTCGTTCTGCATCAGGTAGATTTTTTCAAAACCCACGCTCATGATGCTGCCAGCATTGAGGATCAGCATAATGGAGGCCGTGGGCAGGATCGTGGGCAGGTCGATATGACGGACCCGTTTGAACCGGCTGGCTCCGTCAATCTGGGCGGCCTCATGAAGCTCGGGATCCACGGAGGACAGGGCCGCGATGTAGATGATGGTGTTCCATCCAAGGCCCTGCCAGACGCCGGACCAGATGTAGAGGTGGATAAAGGCATCGGGCTTGCCCAGAATATCGGCCGGCAGCCCCTCCCCGAAAAAGAGCCGATAAATGCTGCCGTACATGCCGGTAACGGGGCTGAGGATCTGGAAGATCATCCCCACCAGTACGACGGTGGAGATAAAGTGTGGAACGTATGTAATCAGCTGGACTGTCTTTTTAAAGGCAAGCGAACGGACAGAGTTTATGAACAATGCCAGAAGGATCGCCAGCGGAAAATTGACAGCTAGTCCGTATAGGGAGATGCGGATGGTGTTGGTTACAGTGCGGGCAAACATGTAGGAGCTGAAGAATTTTTTGAAGTATTTCAGCCCTACCCACTCGCTGGCCCAGATGCCCTTAGTGGCGGAGAAGTCCTTAAAGGCGATCTGAACGCCGAACATCGGGTAATACTTGAAAATCAGCAGATAGATGACTGGAACAAGCAGCAGAAGATAGAGCTGCCAGCATCTGCTGGCGCGTTTCCATACGGAGGTCCGATGGAGAGCGGCGGTTTTATTTCTTTGCAAAGAGATTGCCCCCTTATGCCAATGTAGTGGAG
>CAKXAF010000303.1 GCA_934869045.1 uncultured Nitrososphaerota archaeon
CTTCCGGTCGCGGAGCCCCAGGGTTCCATGGTCGTGGACATCGGCGGCGGAACCAGCGAGGTAGCCGTCATTTCCCTGGGCGGCATCGTGGCCTCTAAGTCCGTCCGGGTGGGCGGCGACGAGTTTGACGCCTCGATTATCAACTTCATCAAGAAAAAATACAACCTGCTCATCGGTGAACGCACGGCTGAAAACATCAAGATCGAGATCGGCTCAGCCTGCCCCCTGGAGGACGGGGAACTGTCTATGGAGATCAAGGGCCGAAATCTCTTAAACGGCCTTCCGGAAAATATTACCATCACTTCCGATCAGATCCGCGGCGCGCTGGAGGATCCCCTCTCCCAGGTGCTGGACGCCATCCGGCTGACCCTGGAGCGGACGCCTCCGGAGTTGTCCGCTGATATCATCGACCAGGGCATCACACTCACCGGCGGCGGCGCATTGCTCCGCGGTCTGGATAAGCTGATCCACGACGAAACCGGAATGCCGGTCCAGATTGCGGAAAGCCCGCTGGACTGCGTTGCTACCGGCGCGGGAATGGTCCTTGACAATATCGATACCCTCACCGACGTGCTCAGCGAAGATGACACGAACCGCTACTGATCCCGGGCGGTCAGCAGGAAGGAGATGACGGCTTGCGAGAGTTTTTTAAAAGCCGGCGCTTCAAGATCATCCTGGCCGTCGTCGCCGTTATTCTGGGAGGCATGCTTTACGCCGCCTCCACCGGCGGGCTGGCTACCCTGCCGGAGCAGGCGCTCTCCTATGTGGTAATCCCTGTTCAGAAGGCCGCCGCCTGGGTCTCCGACGGGCTCACCGGATTTCTCTCCGTCTTTTTTGACGCCAGGGAAAATTATGAGGAAAACCTTGCGCTGAAGGAAGAAATCTCCGATCTTCGCAAACAGATGGTGGATTATGAAAATACCAAGACGGAAAACGAACGTCTCAAGGAGATCACCGGGCTCAAGGAGTTGAACCCCGACATCGAATTCCAGCCTGCCGGCGTCATCGCCCGGGATCCCGACGACCGGTTTGGCTCCTTTACCATCGACGTGGGAACCCTGCACGGTATCTCTGTCCGGGATCCAGTGGTTACCGGCGAGGGGCTTGTGGGGTATGTCAGCGAGGTCGGGCCCTCTTACGCCAAGGTGGTCACGATTCTCAGCCCGGACCTGAATGTAGGCGCTATGGAAATCCGCACCAAAGACACCGGCAATGTTACCGGAACGGTGGAGTTGGCCGCAAAGGGCCTGACCCGGCTGGAGCTTCTCCCCAAGGACACCCAGGTTCAGGCAGGCGACATCATCGTCACAGCGGGTACCAGCGGTTTTTACCCCCAGGATCTCATTATCGGTACGGTAAAGGAAGTCGTCCTGGAGCAGTCAGGTATCACCCGGACTGCCGTTATCCGCCCGGTCAGCGAAATCGATGAGATCAAAAACGTCTTTGTGCTCACGGATTTTCTGGGAAAACAAGCCGGGGACGCACTGGCCGGCAGCCCGGAATCCAACCCTTGAGAAAGGAACGTCATGGCACTGGGAAAAACCGCCAAATCCGTCCTGAAATGGACCCTATACAGCTTGATCCTGCTCCTGCTCCATGCGCTGCAGGCTTCGCCCGGCCTGCTGTCCATCGGCGGCATTAAGCCGGTGCTGGTCATCCCGATGGCCGTCTCCGTCGCTCTGTTTGAAAATGAGGTGGGAAGCGGCGCTTTCGGACTGGCAGCAGGGCTTTTGTGGGACTTTTCAGCCGGAAAGCTTTTTGGCTTTTACGGCATGGCGCTGATGATCTGCTGTATCGGCATTTCGCTTTTATCCATGTACTTTATGAAGGTAAATCTCTCCAACGCCGTGCTTCTTTCCACCGGAACCAGTTTTCTGCTGAGCGTCTGGAATTTTATCTTTTATTATCTTATATGGGGATACGGCAGTGCCGCCGTCAGCTTCGGGAGGCTGATGCTGGCGCTGGTCTATACCGTTGTCCTGGCCGGACCGATCTACCTGCTGGCGCGGCTTGTCGCCATGCGGCTGAATCCGGTCCTCCGGGCATGATACCCTGTTTCCACCCAGGCAGGACCCTTTTGGCCGCGCGCCGGAGGCCCTGCCGTTTTGCTATTTCCAAAGGAGGCATCCATGACACCCAAAAAAATGCCGAAAGCCAAGGAACGGGGCCGCCTGATTATCCTGAGCTTCCTGGCCGCCGGGGTATGCGGCGCTTACATCCTCAACCTGATGAATTTCCAGGTCGTCCGGGGCGCAGAATTCCAGGCCCAGACCCAACAGCTGACGGTGAGCAAGATCTCCGTTAAGGCTGCCCGAGGGGAAATCCTGGACTGCAGCGGTGTGGCGCTGGCGGAAAATAAGGTCGGCTACAACGTGGTCTTCTACTACTCCTTTTTCCCCAAGGCGGACCAGAACCGCATCATCGCCGGGCTTATCGAAATGCTGGAGAAAAACGGGGAAGACTGGTATGATCCTCTGCCCCTGACCCTGGCTGCGGACCCTGTCTTTGAGGAGGGCCGCGACAAAGACATTGAAACCCTCCGGAATAAGCTTGGGGTCAATGTTTACGCAACCGCCTCCGACTGTATGTACAACCTCCGGGAGCTTTTCGGCATTGACGAGAGCTGCGATGACCTCACCGCTCGGAAAATTGCCGGCGTTCGCTACGGCATGGTACTCTCCGACTTTTCCATCAACAACAATCAGTATGCCTTCGCAGAGGATGTCTCCACGGACACCGCTCTGCTTATCAAGGAAATGTCCCATCTGCTTCCAGGCGTCGACATCGTGGACGAAGACATCCGGGTCTACCCGCAGGGCACCGTCGCCCCCCATATCGTGGGCGTTATCGGAAAAATGTATGCGGAAGAGTACTACGGCACCACCGACGAGGGCGGCAACGTCCTCACCGAGGGTTACAAGGACAAGGGCTACAAAATGGACAGCCTGGTGGGAAAGCTGGGCATTGAGCAGGCCATGGAGGCCGAGCTCCATGGCATTGACGGCGTCAAAACCGTGGAGCAGAGCAAGGACGGATCCATTATCAGCGAGGAGATCACCACAGCTCCGGAATCGGGGAATAATGTGGTGTTGACCATTGACTCCGCCTTCCAGAAAAAGGTCCAGGACATCCTGGAGGCCCATATTCTCATGCTGCGGGAACGGAAAAGCGACTCCCAGGGCGATCATGGCAACAAGGCGGAAGGGGGCTCTATCGTGGTGCTTGACGCAAAGACCGGGGGCG
>CAKXAF010000304.1 GCA_934869045.1 uncultured Nitrososphaerota archaeon
GTATGACGCACTGAAGCAGAAGGGCTATAACCCTATCAGCCAAATTGTCGGATATATTCTTTCGGAAGACCCAACCTATATTACGACGCACAATAACGCCAGAAGCCTGATCCGCAAAATTGACCGTGATGAGCTGCTTCAGGCAATGGTCAAGGCCTATCTCGCGGATTGAGATAGCTTTTTCGCTCAAGGCTTATACGAAAATTATTCAAGGCAGCCGTAGATAATGGCTGCCTTTTTTCTTTGACGGTTGAGTCTAAAAGCTCCGCAGCAGGGGCATTGGCGTCAAGCTCACCACGGAAAGCACGGGCGAGGATAGATTTTTTGATCCGCGATATTGGAGTAATTTCGTAGATTTCATTTATTGTCATTCCGTTAAATAAAATGAGGAAAAAGCAGGACATAGCACAAATTTCCTGATATAATAGAAATAAAAACGGATTGGCTTCCGGATCGTACAAACGGAGGAAAAATGCATGATTACAGGCGGGATCAAAAATAAAGTAGATAAAATCTGGACAGACATCTGGGCAGGCGGCATCACCAACCCTCTGACCGTCATCGAGCAGCTGACCTATCTGATGTTTATCCGCTCTCTGGATGAGAAAGAATTGGAAATTGAACAAATGGAACATGACTCCGGTATGATTCTGGATAAGATTTTTCCCCCGTCCGCTGTGGGACAATCCATGCGCTGGAGCAAATTCAAAAACAACGACCCCCGCAGCATTTACGACGTGATTTCCCAGCGGGTATTCCCTGCTATCAAAAATATGAAGCGCGGACGCCTGCCGGATTTTGATGAAAAGGGCGGACTGGTCGAGATTGCCGATGATTCCGACAGCGAAGGACAGAATCATACTGCCTTTTCCCGGTATATGGGCGACGCCATGTTCCTGATCCCCACGCCCCAGGTGCTGCAAAAGATTATCACCGGGCTGGACGATTTGTATGAGCACGACATTGCCGACCTGGATATGCAGGGCGATCTCTATGAGTATATGCTGGGCAAGCTGGCAACCGCCGGTCAGAACGGGCAGTTCCGCACGCCCAAACATATCCGGGAAATGATGGTAGAGCTGCTGCAGCCCACGCCGGACGATATCATCTGTGACCCTGCCTGCGGTACGGCGGGCTTTCTGGTTTCGGCATCGGAGTATATCCGCAAGCACTACGAGGACACTATGACCGCCGAGCAGTGGGAACACTTTGCCGGGGACGCCTTCACAGGTTTTGACACCGACCGCACCATGCTGCGCATCTCCGCCATGAACCTGATGCTGCACTCCATCAGCCACCCGGAAATCGACTACAAAGACAGCGTTTCCAAGCAAAACCAAATCCGCGACAAATTCACCATCTGCCTGGCCAACCCGCCCTTTAAGGGCACGGTGGACGCCGAAAGCATCCACGACAATCTGAAGGCCGTCACCAACACCAAAAAGACTGAGCTGCTGTTTCTGGCGCTGTTCCTCCGGATGCTGAAAAAAGGCGGACAGTGCGCCTGTATTGTGCCGGACGGGGTGCTGTTCGGTTCTTCCAAAGCCCATCAGTCCATCCGCAAGGAGCTGGTGGAAAGCCATCAGCTGCGGGCAGTGATTTCCATGCCCTCCGGCGTGTTCAAGCCCTATGCGGGGGTATCCACGGCGGTGCTGGTCTTCACCAAGACCGGCGCGGGCGGCACCGAAAACGTCTGGTTTTATGATATGAAGGCTGACGGTTTTTCGCTGGACGACAAGCGCAGCGAGGTGCCGGAAAACGACATTCCTGACATTATTGCGCGGTTCCATTCCATCGGACGGACTCCCCCTGTCACCGATGGTGACATCCCCCTCAATGAGGGGGACAGGGCCCGCACCGAGCAGAGCTTTTTCGTGCCCAGACAGGAAATTGCCGACAACGGCTATGACCTGTCCATCAACAAGTACAAACAGGTGGAGTATGTGCCGGTGGAGTACCCTTCGACGACCGAACTGATGGCCGACTTGCACGAGCTGGAAATGGAGATCACCGCAGGCCTGGCGGAATTGGAGGGGATGCTGTGATGGTAAGATTAGGAGATATATGTACGCAGATTACGGATGGAAGTCATAATCCACCTGTCAGTGTTGGAGAAAGCTCGTATTTGATGCTGAGTTCAAAAAATATTGATGACGATAGCATCACGCTAAACGACCCACGGTATTTGTCCAAAGACGATTTTGATACAGAAAACAAACGAACAAATATTGAACCGGATGATCTGCTTATGACTATTGTTGGCACAATCGGTCGTGTGGCTATTGTGCCTAACGAATTGACTAAAATCTGTGTTCAACGTAGTGTAGCTGTCCTTAAACCGAAATCAGATATTGTCTATAATCGATTCCTCATGTATTACTTACAAAATATGCGCCCATATCTTGAACAGGAATCCAGAGGTGTAGCGCAGAAAGGTATTTACTTGAAGCAGATCGGGAACTTAACAATATCGCTCCCGCTCCTTACCGAACAGCGCAAAATTGCAGCAGTGCTGGACAAGGTAAGCTCCCTGATTGCCAAACGCCGCCAGCAAATGGACAAGCTGGATTTGCTCATCAAGGCCCGGTTTGTGGAGATGTTTGGGGATCCAAAAAACAATCCTTATAAATGGAATATGCAACGACTTGATGAGATTTGTGAAAACTTGGATAGCCGGAGAATTCCTATTACCAGCACAGATCGAAAAGCGGGTATTTACCCATACTATGGTGCATCAGGAATCGTCGATTACGTAGAAGACTACATTTTCGATGAAGACATTCTCCTTATATCCGAAGATGGCGCAAATTTGGTGATGCGAGCAACCCCGATTGCTTTTTCTGTTAGCGGAAAAGTGTGGGTAAATAATCATGCCCATGTTGTTCGCTTTGATTCCAAGGCAACTCAAAAATACATAGAGGTTTGTTTTGAGCTGACAGATATTTCTGGCAGTATAACAGGGACGGCCCAGCCAAAGCTGAATCAAGCAAAATTAAATGCAATGATGTTTTGCATGCCTCCACTGGAACTACAAAACCAATTTGCCGCCTTTGTTGAGCAAACAGAAAAAACAAAAACCACCATTAGCGAAAGCCTTGAAAAGCTGGAAACATTGAAAAAGAAACTGATGCAGGAATATTTTGGGTGATTCTTATGGCTCCCCCAGTCAGCTCCGCTGACAGCCCCCTCAAAGAGGGGGCCAAAGTCAAAGCCTCCCTCTTGAGGGAGGTGGCACGAAG
>CAKXAF010000305.1 GCA_934869045.1 uncultured Nitrososphaerota archaeon
CCTTGCACTCGGTCACCGAATACTTGGGGGTCTCGTCCAGCCGGTAGTCGATAAAGTCCAGGACCAGGTTTCCGGTGTAGTCGGAGATCGAGGAAATATCGTTAAATACTTCCTTCAGCCCCTGCTTCAAGAACCATTTGTACGAATTGACCTGCACTTCGATCAAGTTCGGCATTCCCAGCACTTCTTTGATGCGTGCGAAACTCATACGAGTGTTTTTCCCGAGCTGCACAGGCTTGACATTCACCATAGGCTTAATCACTCCATTCATCTATTTCGAGAACACAAAACACAAGTTTCCCCTCCTTCTCCTGAATTCTTAAAAATTCAGCGAAGGACGAAAAACCTGTTGCTGTTTCAACTGTTCTCACCCATCTCTTTGTGCAACAAATACAAGTTTTGAGCAGAAGTCAATTGATTTTTTGCACAAATCAACCCTATCAAATTGTATCAAGATTCACATTATCCGCCCGTTTAAGGCGGATTTATCCATTTTGATACAGTTTATCATTATACATCAAAGAAGAGAGGTTGTCAACCGCTAAATGTAAACAATTTTCGCGCAAAATTTTCGGAAGGCCTTTTCCACCGTCTGCATTATGGCTCGGCGGCCTCAATTTATGCAGCATAGGGAAAAGAAATTTCCACATTTATCCTACTCGCTCCCTATTTCTTTCCTGGCGTATTCCCGCGGGGAGATCCCTTTGACCTTTTTGAATACCCGCGAAAAATAAAGCGGATCCCGAAATCCCACCGAAGCGGCTATTTCCCCGACGGTCAGCCCGGTATTCCGGAGCATTGCCGCCGCCTCCCCGATCCGGTAGCGCATCAAAAACTGCGTCGGCGCCACATTCAGCTCCCGGGCAAACACCCGATAGAGGTGGCTTTCGCTGACCCCGACGAAATCCGCAACGTCGCAGATTGTAATATCCCGGCTGAAATTCCGACTGATAAAAAGCGCGGCCTTATCCACATATTGCTTGGATGTCGTGGGCTTCTGCCCGCCGGACAAGCTCATCAGACTTCCCAAAAACAGATACAAATGCCCCAGCATCTGCGCTTCGTGGGCAGGAGAGCTCCCCCGCGCATCGGTAATTCCCATGAGCTGTTCCCGAATCCCGCCGCCGTTGTCCGGATACAGGAGGCGCTCGCCATGGGCAAAGCCGGTCAGATTGATTAGCCGGTGTGCCTCGGTCCCGTTAAATCCGACCCAGTAGTAGACCCAGGGATCCTCCCGGTCAGCGGTATAGGTGACCAGCTCGGAAGGACGAATCAGGAACAGCCCGCCCGGGCCGATGGACAAAGCCCCCGCCGCCGTGGTTAAAGTCCCGCGTCCCTCCGTTACATAATGAAACAGATAATGGTCCCGGGTTCCGGGGCCCCAGGCATACCCTGCCTCGCAGCGCTGATAGCCGGTATTGTAGACGTTCAGCGACAGATTCTCCTTCCCTGCGATTTTGTAGGAATGCTTGACAAAATCCGGTTCCATACTCCATCCTCCTTTCCTTATTTAAATATTGTTATCTCTATTTTAGCGGATCCCAGATGGAAATGCAAGATAAATCCATAAATATGATATCAAAAAAAGTTGTGGGAAAGCCGGACATGGTGTATGATAAAATTAAAGAAATCTGAAAATCACATTGCATAAGGAGGCTTCTTATGAACGCAGCAGCACTGAAAAGCTGGATAATAGACGGCCATTTGGATGAAAAGCTGACCGCACTTTACGGAAGGGATCAGCTGGCCGCCCAAAAAATCCGCTATACCGAAGCGATCGACGCTTTCGTCCAGCTGTACGGCGATCAGGAAAACCTGACCCTTTTCTCCGCTCCCGGCCGCACCGAGATCGCCGGAAACCATACTGACCACAACCACGGCCGTGTCGTCGCGGCCAGCGTCAATATGGATGTCATCGCCGTTGTTTCCGCCAATGATACCGGCGTCATCCGCATCCAATCCAAAGGTTACCGGATGGATACCGTTGCCCTTGACGACCTGGAAATCAAGCCGGAAGAGGACAATAAAGCCATCGCTCTGATCCGCGGCACAGTCTCCCGTTTCCAGCAGAAGGGCCACCGCACCGGCGGTTTCGACGCCTACACCACCTCCAATGTGCTGAAAGGCTCCGGACTTTCCTCCTCCGCCGCCTTTGAGGTCCTGGTCGGCACGATCCTGAACCACATCTGCAATGGCGGCGCCATCAGCCCCGTGGAAATTGCCAAATACGCCCAGTATGCTGAAAATGTCTATTTCGGCAAGCCCAGCGGCCTCATGGACCAGATGGCCAGCTCGGTGGGCAGCGTTATCACCATAGACTTCGCCGATACGGAAAATCCCATCATCGAAAAAATGGATTTTGATATGGACGCCATGGGCTGCGCCCTGTGCATTGTCGATGTTGGCGGAAATCATGCTGACCTCACCAGCGAGTATGCCTCCATTCCCGCCGAGATGAAGCAGGTGGCCGGCTTCTTCGGCCGGGATGTTCTCCGCGGTGTCTCCTACCGGGAACTGATCGCCAACGCCCCCCTTCTGCGCGCCCAGTTCGGCGACCGCGCTTTCCTCCGCGCCGTCCACTTTGTTAAGGAAAACGAGCGCGTCGGCGCCATCGTCAACGCCCTGAAGGACAAGGATTATCCCCTCTTTCTCCATCTCGTAACCGAGTCCGGCGGTTCCTCGTACCGCTATCTCCAAAACGTCTACGCCAACTGCGACCCTAAGGAGCAGAGTATGGCCGTCGCCCTGGAAATGGCAGAGGATCTCCTTAACGGCCGCGGCGCCTACCGGGTACACGGCGGCGGATTCGGCGGTACCACTCAGAATTTTGTTCCCCTGGATCTTCTGGAAGAATTCCGCGCCGGCATCGAAAGCGTGTTCGGCGAGGGAAGCTGCCATGTCCTGTCGATCCGTCCCTTCGGCGGCATCCGGATTCTCTGATTGATGGAAAGGAGCCTTTTTATGGCCGAACTTCGTTATAATCCCATTTCCAAAGACTGGGTCATGGTGGCCTCCCACCGCCAGTCCCGTCCCCAGATGCCCAAGGACTGGTGCCCCTTCTGTCCCGGTTCCGGCAAGGTGCCGGACGGCGGCTTCGATGTCCTCCGCTATCCCAACGACTTCCCGGCCCTCATGCAGAACCCTCCGGATCCGGACGATGTAGCCGGCGGACTTTTCGAAACAAAGCCCGCCTATGGCCGCTGCGAGGTCCTCCTC
>CAKXAF010000306.1:0-1737 GCA_934869045.1 uncultured Nitrososphaerota archaeon
CCTTACCAGTCTTTCCCGTTGGGGTAAAGGACCGCTTTGATAGGATTCTCCGTTTTATCTGAAATCAAGGAAAAGGCGTCGTTAATCCGCTCCAGGGGGAAGGTATGAGTCACCATGTCCCGGAGGTTGATCCGCCCTGCGGAAACCAGCTGCAGAAGCGGCTCCCAGACCTGGGGATTCCCCACTGCGCCGTAGATTTCCAACTGCTTGGTGATGATCTGAGACACCGGGAAATCGAACCGTTCCTTATCGCCGGGGATACCGTAGAGGATCACCCGTCCGCCTCGGGCGGCGATTTCAATGCTTTGGAGGATGGTCGCAGGCGCTCCGGCAGCCTCGCAGACCAGGCCGGGACCCTCCCCTGCCGTTTCCTCCAGAAGCCGCGCCGGAACGTCCTCGGTTTTTGCATTGAGAATCACATCAGCCCCGAAACGGCGGGCGCGCTCCAGCCGGAAGGGATCGCGGGCGACGGCGATGACCTTTCCGGCCCCCATGGCCTTGGCCGTCTGGATAAACGCCAGTCCCGCCGGGCCGACGCCGTAGACAGCCACTGTCTCCCCAAAGCGGACGCCCCAGCGCATCAGCGCGCCGGACGGGCAGACCACGCTTTCGACGATTCCGGCTTCCTCATAGCTCACGTTGGCCGGGATACGGAAGAGATTCGTCGCAGGGCCTTTACATACTGGGCATAGCCGCCCGCGTGGGGAGTAAAACCGATTTCCGTCATTTCAGCGCAGAGATGGCGGTTTCCGGTACGGCAGGCCTTGCAGCGGCCGCAGCCGATGGAGGTTTCCACCACCACCCGGTCGCCAGGAAAGAAGGAATCCACCGCGCCGCCGGTTTTGACGATCCGGCCGGCAATTTCATGCCCAAGGATGTGAGGCGGCGCGCCATAGGCGAACTGCCCGGTATAGACGTGAAGGTCGGTGATGCAGACCCCCGCCGCCATCACCTGGATGAGCACCTCCGATTCCCCGATTTCGGGGACCGGGACCTCCTGGATCTCCAATTTTCCGTAATCAGTCCAGACTGCCGCTTTCATTCCGCCGTTACCTCCCTGCATCCATATTTTTCGTAGAGCGCATCGATCTGTGCCGCGATCTCCGGACGAAGGCGGTCCAGTTCCTTCTGTGCCTCCGCCGAAAGGGGCTGCCGGTAAGGACCGAAGCAGTAGCCCCGGGCTTCCCCTACCGCCTTGTAGCCCACCGGAAAGGTGAAGCTCCCGGCGAAGCGGAGCAGCGGCAGCAGATCCAGCTGGCACTCCAAGGAGCGGCTGTCCTTTCCAAAATGCTCATAAAGAAAGCTGACCAGCTCCGGCAGCAGATAGGCGAAGGCGGTGAAATTGCCGTTTCCACCCACAGCCAGGGAGGCGTAGAGCGCTTCGTCTGACCCGGTCAGGATGGAAAAGCCCGGGCGCTGCCGGTTCCGCAGGTCCAGCATCTGCATCTGGTAGTTGATGTTCCCGCTGCTGTTTTTGATGCCGCGGATCTGCTCCATGCCTAGAAGTTCCCGGTAGACCGCCATGGATACCCCGCTGGAAAACTGAGGAATGTGGTAAGCAACAATGGGAACACCGGAATTGTTCGCAGCGGCAAAACGGTAAAATTCCAGCACCTCGGCATCATTCAGCGGGAAATAGTAGGGTGGTGCCGTCAAGGCGCCAACCGCCCCTAACCCGGCCATGTGCTCCAGATAGCCGACCGCCGTGCGGGCGTCGCCGGAAGTTGCTCCGCAAAT
>CAKXAF010000306.1:1747-3206 GCA_934869045.1 uncultured Nitrososphaerota archaeon
GTCCTTTCTTCTGCCGACAGCTTCCGCCACCGCCGTCATGATGGCCTTGTTCTCCTCCGGGGAAAGCTGGGCGCACTCGCCGGTGGAACCGCAAGCCACCAAGCCGCTGATCGAGGTGCGGCAGACCTTATCCACCTGCAGCTGCAGCTCGTCAAAATCGATGGCGCCGTCTTCCCGGTAAGGCGTCAGAATGATGCCGTAAGGGCCTTGATACAACAGGGTTTCCATAAGGGATTTCCTTTCTTATTTGAGAATAAACGCTTCCGGCTCCTCCGGAAAATCAAAAAGCGGACGCACACCGGATTCTTCCAGCAAATAGGCGTTTTCCAGCCGGATTCCGAACCGTCCAGGAAAGTACGCGCCAGGCTCCAGGGTGACGACCATGCCGGGCTCCAACACCTCCGAAGAAGTGCGGACAAAGTAGGGCGCGCCATAAGGCTCGTAGCCCAGACCGTGTCCGGAATGATGCTCCATCCGGCCGGCATATCCGTCCGCCGCCAGGCTCTCCTTTACTGCCCGATCCACTTCTCCGGCAGTACTGCAGCGGCGTAGGGCCTCTTCCCCTGCCCGGAGGGCGCGGCAGACGGCAGCGTGTACCGCCAGCTGCTCCGGAGTGGGATTTCCCGCAAAAAAGGTCCTGGTTGTATCGCTCCAATATCCATCGTGGCGGACCAAGAGATCCACGATCAGCGGCTCCCCTTCCTGCAGAACCCGCCGGGTGGGGCCCCCGGCAATCCAAGCGGTGCGCTCCCCGCTTAGAATGTCACACCGGATCTCCGCCGGTTCGCCGGTTTCCTCCGCCAGGACGGTGAGAATGCGGTGGTACACATCAAGTTCCGTAACACCGGAGCGGATGCTCCGGGAGAGGTCCCGAAACACCGCTGCGTTCAGCGCCAGGCACTTCCGGATGCCCTTCAGTCCCACCGCATCCTTGCGGGTCATCTCCTCCCGCAGCATGGCGTCCGCCGGGACTACCCCGTCAAAAAGTTCTTCGACCCACCCGGGACAGGCAAAGCGTTCCACTGCAGCTTTCCCGGAAAAGGAACGGCCTTTCAACAGATTCAGGCAGTCTTCCATGGGCCTGCTCGGAAATTCCCCGCTGTAGTAAGCGTAGCCGCAGACCTCTCCCTCCGGAAAGGCGGTGCCTTCCGGCGCCAGCAGCAGCCGGGACTTCTCCGAAAGGAGCAGCAAACTGGGCGCAGTGGGAAAAACTCCCGTCAGATACCCAATCGCCGCCGGAGAAGCCGCAGCAAACCACTGGCAGCCGGCTTGGCGCGCCCTTTCCAGCAGTTGTTCCCGACGTTTTGGAAAAGACATCAAGATCCTCCTCCATTGCGATCAGAATTGTCTTCATTATAGAAAAATACGGAAGATTTGTCAACGAACCATGCCAGAATCATCTCCTTTGTCCACAAACTCCTAACGAAATTCCACTATTCTCCATAGACCACTTCCACCT
>CAKXAF010000307.1:0-2288 GCA_934869045.1 uncultured Nitrososphaerota archaeon
GCTTTATTCGCTGTTTTGGGGGCTTTTGGCGCTGGTGTGGGTCAAGGGGATTTATCCGCTGATGTGCCGGCTGATCAGCCGGATTCCCAACCGGGTGGGACGTCCGCTGACCTGGGTGCTGCTGGTGTTCATGATTTTCAATTCAGCCGTCTCCGGGCTGGCGGTGGCGCGGATGTCCGCCAGGCGGGAGGGAAAACCGGCCTCCAATGCGGTGGAGACGTTCTTGGATAACCGGTATCCGGACGACCGGCTGAAAAAAATCTATCCGAATATGGTTTATGTTCAGGAGGACTAGGAATAGAGATCGGGGCTGGAAAGAGAAAAGCGGCGGAAGGCGCGCATGCCTTCCGCCGCTGATATTTTGCCGGGCCTACAGCTCGACGCAGGCCACGTCCTCGCCGCCGATGGTTACAGAATGGCCGCAGAAATCAAAGGTGACAGGATCCGGCTGATTGTTGAGGAACGCCGCCATGCGCTCCCTGCCGTTTTCGTATACCGTACAGCGGACCCCTTGGGGCAGGACGTAATCCTGCTCACTGATCAGGCGGCCCTCATAGAAGAAGCGGCGGTACTGTTCCTTCAGCTTCAGGAGCCTGCGGAGATGGGCAGCCATATTGGGCATCGCGGCAATGGACACCTTCCGGCAGCGGTAGACCGATACGTCAAACCGCAGTCCATAGATGAACGCGCTGTTATAGTGCCGTCGGAAATCTTCGCGTTCGTCATGGAGCATCCGGTTGGTGACAATCGTTTCGGGGAAGGTGGACAGATACAGCTCCGGGTAGTAATTGGGGCCGGTCCAGCAGCCGTTGCAGCAGCCGTGGAGATAGTCAAACCGGGAAGAAAAGATGTCGGTAGTGTTTTCAGAGCCGATGGCCTGGCCAGGTTCCAGCATTGCGCGGATGTCATCCAGATTGCGGAGACGGAAAAGGGCTTCCTCATCGGCGCGCCCGCCGTGCTGGTGTTCCGGATTGAAGCACAGCCGGGTGCAGCCGCCGATCTGGTCATAGAATACCGAATCCGGGTGGAAGGAGAGCTTGATCCGGGTGGTATCCAGAAGGCGGTCATGCCACTCCGGCGTAGCCATGCAGCCAGTCACGAAGGTCTTGTAGCCAAACCGGCGCAGGACGGTGCCGTTGTTGGAGAACTGGTAGTGTTCGCGGTATTCGTTGCCGTCGATGTCGATCTGACAGCAGTCGCGGCCATGCTCCCGGTAGAACTTGGTCTGCGTGTCAATGAGCTTGCCATTGGAGTAGAGCAGGACCCGTCCGCCCAGACGCTGGACTTCCGCAATAGCGGCGCGGAGTCCTTCGGCTCCGCCCAGGGCGTCATCCGCTTCGTAATGGGGATAGGCGTTGTCGAAGCGGCCTTTCCACCAGCCAAAGACCAGGAGGGTATCCAGACCAACCTCTGCGCCGTCCCGGTACAGCTGCGGCAGGTCCTCATAGCGGAAAAAGATCTCGCCGTACTGATGTTTCAGGATGATGCGCTGCCAGCCCGTCATGTTCTGCACCCACTGGGGACGCGGGGCGGGATGATACCAAGCTTCGGCCCAGGCCCGATAATCTCTGGATCCGCCGCGCCAACTGCCGAAAACTGCCGCAAATACCGGGGCGGTTTCAATGGTCTCGCCCTGTACGGCCATGGGGTATTGAGAAACGGTCAGATCCAGCTGAGGACTGGCACCTCGGGGAGAGGTGCCCACGCAGAAGGTACAGAGCCGGAAGCGTTCGTCCTTTCGGGCCAGGTAGAAGAATTTCCCGCCGCTCTGCACGCCGAGCCATGCCATGGCCATGGGTGAGGGATAGGTCGCGGTATACCAGATGTTCTGATAATCCGCCGCCATATACTCGGTATGGCAGGTGTCCCGGACCCAGCGGCGGGGGTTTTCGATGCGCTCGCCTAGGGAGTTAGGGATGTAGAGGATTTCCTCCTCCGGGTCGCTCAGAAGGCGGTCAAAAGCGAAAAAGGGCGCCTGGATTTCGTTGACACGGACGGTATCCCGGTTTTCCACCCGTGAGAGGAAAGTCAGGCCACCGTTCTCCTCCCGTATGGTCAGTACGTAGGTTATGTCGAATACTGCGCCGTTTTCCGCCTTCAGCCGCGGGTAGGTGTAGGCGGTCTCTCCCTGGAGCCGGGTTACCTGCGGCGGATCCTGCTGGGTGGAGAATACAGTCAGTTCCCGGATCTCGCCGGTGTCCAGGTGGATGCGCCAGAAGTCCGCACCGGGGGCGAACCGGGGGGAAAAGTCCCCGGTATCCATTTGGGGCCGCGGCATTCCCGCAGCA
>CAKXAF010000307.1:2341-3194 GCA_934869045.1 uncultured Nitrososphaerota archaeon
GGTCCGTTTTGGCCGGGCGGCGCTTCCGTCCGGCTGGTCAATTTGGTCAACTTTATTATAGCGGGTCCGGCTGTGAAAGGAAATGCATACAGGCGGCAAATTTTTGTCTGATATCAAACAAATCCCTTGCAATACCGGCTATTTTCTTATATAATCAGAAACAAGCAAATGAAATGGAGGGATCCGGATGCTGCAGCTGTGTTTGGAGCAGCCCCTTGTGACGGAGATGTACGGATGCTTTCGCCAGTCCCACGGCTGGGAGCACGCCGGCCACTCGCTGTCCAGCCATCTGGTTGTTATCGGCCTGGAGGGTGAAGCGGTTTTTCGGTTTGACGGGCGGGAATACTCCATCCGCCGGGGGGAGCTGCTCATTGTGCCTGCCCGCACCTTTTACACCGCCGAGACCCGGAACGGATTCGCATACGATTTCCTTCACATCCACGAACCGGCCCTGCGCCGGGTCAGCGAAGAGGAAGCGCGGAAAAGCCTGGAAGCGCTGTCCCAGCCGGCGAAAAATTTTTCGCTTCCCGCAACGCGCTATGACTGCCTTTTCCTCGATGTCTGGATTCCGTTGGGGGATCAGTTTGAACGGGTGCTGTTTGAACTGACCCGGTGCCGTGGATACGCCGCCGCCATCACGCCGCGGAAAAAGCTGCTGCTGGATTTGTGCGTGTCCCAGCTGCTGGCGGAGATCAGCGGACAGTGCAGCAGCCGTCTTACTCCGGAGCCGGAATATCCGGAGCTGCTGATGCGGATGCTGCTCTGGATCCAGCGGAATTTTACCGGAGATGCAACGCTTTCGGCGGTTTCAGCGCATTTCGGTGTGTCCAAAACCTATGCGGCACGCCTGTTC
>CAKXAF010000308.1 GCA_934869045.1 uncultured Nitrososphaerota archaeon
GCAAATATGTCTGGGGAGCCGCTTTGCCGGAGACCATTGAAGGCCTGAAATACATGAAGGAGCTTTACGAAAAAGGCTATATTTATAAAGACTTTTATTCCAGCAAGGGCTATGATGCCAAGGCGCGGTTCCTTTCCGGTATGGTCGGGATTTATGCTGACTGCCCGAACCTGGGACACTATACCGAATACCGCACGGAATTTAACAAGGCCAACGACTTGGATGCATATGAGGTAATCGGGGCCTTTGTGGTCACTGGACCTGATGGGAAAGTCAATACGCAGCAGATTTCGGAGTATTGGTCTGCTTCCTTGTACAGTGCGAAAATGTCGGATGAAGAGCTGGACCGCGTGATGCAGATGGCCGACTGGCTGGCCGGCCCGGAAGGCTCCAATTGGGCGTTCTACGGCATCAAGGGTAAGGATTGGGATGAAAAGGCCGACGGCAGCATTGAAATTAAGTGGCCCAAGGATGAAAACGGAAATTATCAGCCTTTGGACTACGGCAACGCGATTTGGATCCGCCAGTTTGCCTTGGCAGGAGGCGATCAGGACTTTGTAAATCCGAGCGTTCCTCCTCAGGATCTGGAAGATTGGAAAACTTTTGCAGAGAATAAAGGCAGCGTAGCCAATATTATCCCCATCAATTATGCACTGGATTTCCTGGACACTCCGCAGAAGAGCAAATTTGGTTCTTTCCAGCAGGATATTGCCGATGAGATTACAAAGCTGATCGTATCCTCCAAGGATATTGAGGCAGACTGGACAGCGTGGGTAGAGAGCATGATGCCGAAAGTGAATCCTATTTTGGACGAAATCAACAGTGCAATGAAATAAGATCAGATTTTGCAAAACAGATTCCCTCGGTTGAATGGGGGAATCTGTTTTGCGTAAAAGGAGCGGAATAAGGAATGGCGGGGTATCAAAAATTGAGGATCCTTCTGACGGAGGAACTGGATGAATTGGAGGAAGAAGGCCGTTTGCTGGAGCGCGATGTGTTTCTGCGTGAAATTGAGACATGCGGCGATGACAGGGACCGTTTGCTGGAACTCTATGACAAGCTGCGCCACCTGCCCATGCGCCCGGACTTCCCTTATCAGGAACCCTCGGACTATGAGGAAATTCTGGCTGCGTGCGGCGAAGCGGATAGGCCGGCCACGCTTTCTGATGAACAGTTGCGGGATCGGATGTATGGCGCGTGGCTGGGACGCTGTATCGGATGCGCCGCCGGCCAGCCGGTGGAAGGATGGAAACGGGAAGATATCCGCGCCTGGTGCGAGGGAGCGGATGCTTATCCGCTGGCGGGCTACATTCCAACGCATTCTCGCGCGGAGGCAGCAGGATATGCACTTGCAAACACTGCTTGTACGACAGAGCACCTGCAGGGAATGCCCAGTGACGATGATATCCGATACACGATTCTTGGGTTGGACCTGCTCAAAAAACACGGCTGCGATTTTGATGCCTGGGATGTGGGAACGCATTGGCTAGAGCGGCTGCCGTTGCGCGCTGTTTGTACTGCGGAGACGCAGAGTTATCTGAATTTTGCAAATCTGGATCAGAATGGGCCATGGAAAATACGGCCTGATCATGCGGCTGACCTGGCCCGAAGCTGTGCCAATTATATCAATCCCTATCGGGAATGGATCGGCGCGCAGATCCGGATCGACGCCTACGGATATGTGGCGGCGGGAAACCCTGCGCTCGCAGCTAAGCTGGCGTATCAGGATGCTTCTTTTTCCCATGTGAAAAACGGTATCTATGGGGCGATGTTTTTTGCTGCGTTCATTGCCGCTGCATTTTCCAGCGGCAGCATCCGGGAAGCGATAGAAACAGCACGGCATTATGTACCCGTTCGAAGCCGTTTTGCAGAAATTGTTGAGCAGGCTATTGCCGCAGGAGAGTCTGCAAGATCCGAAGAAGAGCTGCTGGATCGCGCACTGGCTATCGGAGCTGGCTATAACTGGGTGCATACGTTGAATAATGCGGCGCTTTGCGTGGCTGCTCTCGTTTATGCAGAAGGAGATTTAGACAGAGCGGTTCCTTTAGTGGTTATGGGGGGTATGGATACCGACTGCAATGGCGCCACTGTTGGATCAATTGTGGGGGCATTTCAGGGCGCGGAAAAAATTTCGGCAAAATGGAAGGATCCTCTGCACGATACGGTATTGTCCGAAGTAATCGGATATCATCCGATTGCCATTTCGGAACTGGCACGGCAGACTGTGGAGGTGATCCAGGCACGAATCACCAGGTAGCCTAAATCGTCTCCGGATGGTATGGTATTTTCCCATTATTTTATGACAGAACATGCGGCCTTAGCAAATTCCTGTTAAGCTCCATTCGTGCATGCGGATTGTATATGCTCCTTCTATGAGAGACGGTGAAACATAAAACTGTCAATCGTAGGGTGGCACTCATAAAACCGTATTAGAAATATTTTCGGGAAACGGTGTAGCGTTGGCTATGCCGTTTCTCCATTTTGCAGGTATTGAATAAAGATACAGGGAATATTCCCCCAAAGTCATAGGAAACGCCAATCTGCTGTTCCCTATACCCCTTTGGCTTATCCGGCGTGTGAACATATATGCCAGACCTGATAGGCGGCGGTGTATGTCGGCTGTCCGGTTTCCGATACCGCGTCTATACGGTGGAATTTATGGAGCACACCAAAAACGGCGGGATGCGGCAGCCAGTGTTCCGTGGATTCCGGGACGATAAACCGCCGGAGGAATGTATGGAAAAAACTGACATTGACAAATCAGCCAAAAAGGGGTAGGATATAAACGAACGTTCTAGAACAAAATGAAGGAGGGAGTGCGATGGAGCGCAGCATCCTACATGCAGATCTAAATAGTTTTTATGCGTCAGTAGAATGCCTGATGAATCCGTCGTTCCGTGGAAAACCGGTAGCGGTCGGCGGAGACCCGGAGAGCCGCCATGGCATCATCCTGACCAAGAATCAGATCGCCAAGCCTTATGGGATCCGGGTGGGCCAGGCAATCTGGGAAGCCCGCCAGCTTTGTCCGGAGCTGATTGTTGTTCCGCCTCACTTTGACCAGTACGTTCGTTTCTCCCGGCAGGTGCGGAAAATATACGAAGAATATACCGATCAGGTAGAGCCTTATGGCATAGATG
>CAKXAF010000309.1:0-2507 GCA_934869045.1 uncultured Nitrososphaerota archaeon
GTCTTATATATTACCATCCGTTTCCGCCGGATCGGAGGCTTGTCTGCTGGCATTACCGGCGTTGTGGCACTGCTCCATGATGCGCTGATGGTTCTATCCACCTTTATCATCTTCCGGCTGCCGATCGACGACAACTTTATGGCGGTTATTCTGTTTATTCTTGGATATTCCATCAATGATACCATCGTAATCTTTGACCGTATTCGTGAAAACGAAAAACTGTATGGTAAAAACCTGGACTTCCCGCAGCTCCTGAATAAGAGTGTGAACCAGACCTTTACCCGTACCATAAACACCTCGATTTCGACGCTGATAGCGATGATTTCCGTGTGTGTGTTTGCCGTAATCTTCCGGGTGAACAGCATCTTGACCTTTGCGTTCCCGATGGTTATCGGCCTGCTTTCCGGCTCCTACACCAGCTTGTGCCTGACGGGGCCGATCTGGGCTTCCTGGAAAAGCCGTAAAAAAGCAAAACGTTAACGGAAAAGTAAGACGGGGCTGTCCTGCGCTGCAAGGCCAGGACAGTCCTTTCCATTTGCAGATACTAAGGAGGTTAAAATGGGAAAGCTGGAAATTGGGATATCGACCTCCTGTTATTATCCGGAATTAACGGAATTTGCCGTCCGCAGACTGGTGGAAGCGGAAGTGGACTGCATGGAGCTTTTCTTCAATGCGGATTCGGAGCTTTCCGGCCCGCGATTTGACGAAATCCTTCGGATTCTGGCTTCCGGCAGGACAAAAGTCCTGTCTGTGCATCCGTTTACCTCTGGGTTTGAGCCAATGCTGATTTTTTCGGACTATGAACGGCGTTTTCTGGACAGCCTGGAGTATTACAAGCGTTTTTTTCATGCCGCAGCGACACTGGGAGCGAGGTATCTGATCTTCCATGGTGACCGCAGCGACAGCACCGCATCCTATGAACGCTATTTTGAAAGGTATTACCGGCTGGATCAAACCGCTCGTTCTTTTGGCGTTATGCTGGCACAGGAGAACGTCAGCCGGTGCCGGGGACGCTCTCTGGAGTTTTTGGTTCGGATGAAAGCGGCACTGGGCGAGAATGTTGTTTTTGCGCTGGATTTTAAACAGGCCCGCCGATCTGGTACGGATTACCATGACCTGTTCACTCAATTGGGTGGATCCATCCGCCATCTGCATGTGAGCGATTATGCGGAGGGCCGGGACTGCTTGCCCGTTGGGGAGGGGAACATGGACTTCCGAGCATTTTTAAAGGAACTGGCTGGATACGGATATCAGGGCGCCATGATTTTGGAGTTGTACCGCCAGAATTATGGGGAATATGAGGACCTGCTCCGGTCCTATCGGTTTATGAAACGGGAAGCAGCGGAGCAGGGAGCCTGTTAAAATCCGAAAAATGCTTGTCTTGCTTGGAAAATCATGGTATTATAAGAGAAAACCTACACAGAGAAAGAAGGCTGTTTTTTTGAAATGCCCGTTTTGCTCCTATATGGAGAGTAAGGTTGTCGATTCCCGTCCTGCGGAAGACAGCGAAAAGATCCGGCGGCGCCGGGAATGCCTTTCCTGCGGCAAGCGTTTTACCACATATGAGGTCATTGAGAACACCCCGTTGATTGTCGTGAATAAGGACCATTCCCGGCAGATTTTTGACCGGGATAAGCTGCTGAGAGGCCTTTTGCGGGCCTGTGAAAAGCGGCCCATTTCTGTCGAAACATTAGAGGCCCTGGTGGATTCTATTGAACAGAATTATGCCAATGCGATGATTAAAGAGGTCAGTTCCGTGGATTTAGGCGAGCAGGTTCTAAAGGAATTGAAAAAGCTGGATAAAGTCGCCTACATCCGTTTTGCCTCGGTCTATCGGGATTTTTCCGACGTGGAGTCGTTTCTGCACGAACTCAAAAGGCTCCAGCAGGAGAGCTGACAAATGCAAAAGAGAGTCTGGATTTTAACCAGACTCTCTTTTTGTTCATATTGCAGGGCCGTGGGAGCTATTCCCCGCGGCTGCCACGAACGTGTTTCCGCATCGTAACAAGGCGGGTTTTATCCAGCTGCTTTTTCACCTTGTCGTAGTCCCTGCTTGCGACACAGGTGTAAAGGACATCGATGATGGTCAGCAGGGCGATACGGGAACCCATCGCTCCGCTCCGGATCAGCGTTTCCGAAGAGGATGCATACAACTGTACGTCCGAACGCTGGGCCAGCATATTTTTGCTGTAGCGTGTGATGGAAATAATTGTGGCGCCGGTCTGCCGGATAATGTCGGCGGTTTCCAGAATATCCCGGGTATCCCCGGTATAGGAAATCATGACCGCAATATCGCCGGGCTTCAGCGTTGTGGCCGTCAGGATCTGATCATGGGGATCTGAGGTTGGAAGAGAAGTCTTGTTGATGCGCAGAAATTTGTTTCGGGCGTCCAAGGCAACTAATCCGGAGGTTCCGATTCCATAAAAATCCACCCGTTTCGCGTCCGCAATCAGGTCAACCGCGCGCTCCAGATCCGGAAGATTCAATACCGCCATGGTGCTTTCAAC
>CAKXAF010000309.1:2517-3113 GCA_934869045.1 uncultured Nitrososphaerota archaeon
GCCTTGATCTCACTCATACAGACGCTGCGGTAGATGGCCTCCACGGAGTCTCCGGGCCGTACGTCGTTGTAGGCAACGGTTTCCAGCTGATTCATCGCCAGATCAGTAGACAGCATACGGCAAAGCTCTTTGTATCCGGAGTAGCCGGCGGATTTGCACAGCCGTACAACGGATGAAATGCTCGTTCCGCAGGCGGAAGCCAGCTCATCAATGGACATGTTGATGACTTCCTGCGGAAAGTCCAGGATGAACATGGCGATTTGCTGTTCCTTCAGCGGGAGGGAGCTTAGCATCTCCTTGATTTTCAGGCAGCAGCCAGACATGTCAAACGACTCCTTTACCTTTTGTCTCCAGAAAAAATTCTATTTCTATTATACCTAAAAAATTCCCCAAAATCAATAATTGACTTAAAAGTCCCCTGAAGCTGCTTTTACAGCGCCGAACAGAGGGACGTCATCGGCGTTGGAAACAGCCCGAATCTCCGGACTCCAGCGGCCGCTCATCGCCGCCTGGAGAGAGGGAAGAAACAGATCCGCTGATTTGGAAATGGCGCCCCCCAGCAGAAGCAGTTCGAATCGGTTTTCTGCACAGATATC
>CAKXAF010000310.1 GCA_934869045.1 uncultured Nitrososphaerota archaeon
GCTGAAGACGGGGCGCTGACTCCGTGGTACCACTTCACTTCATTCCCAAAGGGAACCTCACAGGATACGATCCATATCCTTTCGCTGTAACAGGCGAACCTGTCGCGCCCTAAACGGAACTCCGTCTCGAACACGCCACTCGGGAACCATCTTCACCCATTCCGCGCACGCTTCCTTTCACCGGCCGGAAGCTCTCTTTGCTTTGCAGAAGCGGCTACTCTTTCCGTCATTGTGTGTGACTCTGTTTTACAATTATCATAGCATGTTTCCCAATGTTTGTCAACGGCTCCGCAAGGTTTTTCACGGCGGAAAACGCTACGTCAGCGGCGCGAAAACCTGCAGGAATTTTCGAACCAGAGAGCGGTGCCACGGAAGGCGGCAGTCCTCGGGTTTCACCTCCCGGGAGACGGCCCGGATGGCCTGAAAGTCCTCTTCTACGGCTTCCACGGCAGCCGTCCGGTACATCCATACCCCGCATTCGAAATGGAGGTACAGGCTGCGGAAATCGAAATTGCAGCTGCCGACCACCGCCGAAGCTTCATCGGCAGAGACCACCTTGGAATGCAGGAATCCCGGCGTGTACTCGTAAATATGGACTCCGGCCCGCAGCAGCTGGGGGTAGTTTGCCCGGGTCAGTTCCTGGACATACCACTTATCTCCAATACAAGGGGTAAAGATCTCCACAAGGACGCCGCTTTTGGCAGCAAGAGCCAGGGCAGTGGCGATTTCATTGTCCAATATCAAGTAAGGCGTCTGGATGCGGACGGAACGGGCGGCCGATTGAATCATACTTAAATAAAGGCTCTTGCTTACCAGCTCCGAATCCAGCGGTGAATCGCAGAAGGGGAGGACAAGTCCTTTTCCGGCGGCTGGTGCGCTGGCCAGATAAGGCGTATAATCCTCCTCTGTTCCGGAGCAGGTCTCCCAAAGGGTCAGGAACATCCGGCAGAGACTCCGGACCCCCTCTCCACGCAACAGGAGGGCGGCGTCTTTCCAATAGCCGTGCTTTTCCCGGACGTTGATGTATTCGTCCGCCAGATTGATACCGCCGGTGATGGCGGCATTTCCGTCGATGATGCAGATTTTCCGGTGGTCCCGGTATCCCATGCAAAGATCCAAAAAGGGACGGTAGCGATTAAAAACCTCGACCTGGATGCCGAACTGCCGCAGATAGGCATCATATTTAGGCGGAAGCGTCTGAATGCAGCCCAGATCGTCGTATAGAACACGGACTTCCACGCCTTCCCGGAGCTTTCGAAGCAGAATCGCCAGTACGGTGTCCCACATCACTCCTTTTTCAATGATGAAATACTCCAGGAAGATAAAGTGCCGGGCTTTTTCCAGCTCCTGGCAAAGGACTCGGAATTTTTCCTCGCCGGGGGTGAGATAAACGGTTTCGGTATTGGAAAAAACCGGGAACGGCCCAATTTTTTGGAGATAGGCGGCTGTTTTGGATACGGTGGGATCGAAGTCTGCGCCTGTTGGGAGGACATGTCTTTCCGGGAAGCAGCGTGCAGCTTTTTCTTCCACCTGCCGAAGGGTTCGCTGGAGACGGGGAGGAACGCTGCGCCGGCTGAAGGCCAGGAAAAAGAAACAGCCAAATCCGGGAAGCCCCAGGATGAGGATGACCCACGCCAGCTTATAGGCGGGATTGTCCGGCCAGGAGACGATGAACACCACCAGGAGTCCGCTGAGAAGCTGCAGGAGCAGCCAGCCGGCGGCGGAATATTCCCACAACCAGAAAAGGCCGATGCAGAAAAGCCCGGCCTGGAGCAGGATCAGGATTGTAAAATGAAAAAGCCGGGATGTCAAAAATCGGATCAGTTTTTTCATAACGGCCCTCCTGATAAAAGTTCTGCGGCGGATGGTTCGTACAAAATAGATTGCCCTGTCTTTCCAAAAGTATTGAAAAGGCAGGGCGTTTTCCGGATGTTTTTTTCCAAGGATGGTTATTTGACGCCGAATTTTTCCGTATAGTGGATGACGATATCCCGGAAGCAGCCGCATTTGAAATGATCCTGCTCTGCGGAGTGAAGCGCTTTTGAAGCGCTTATATCAGGCGTAGAAGCGCCGGTGCAATAACGTCAAAATTGAATGTACTGGAGAAAAGGTTCATTTTCTTTTTCGTCTGCGTCCGTACGAAAAGAAAGACCCCGGCGGATGGACCGCCGGGGAAAGGGTGAGAACACTACTTTTTGTTCTCAATGTCGAACTCCCGCAGCCGGAGGACATCCTGCTCCGTAATATTGCGGATCTCATGGCCGTTGACCATCCGTGTGTGGTAGAACGTCAGCGGATAGGTCAGGAAGGCTGGGGGATTCTGATTGGTGAGCGGTGGTTTTGCATAATTTCCGACAACTTGCGGCTGAGGCATGTGCGTTTTTTTGTGAGAAACGCGGCGCTTTTTCATCCGGTATTCCTCCCTTGCGGCATTGTGCCGCAGTTTTAGAATGCCCGGCATCACGCCGGTTATGGCCGGTGAAGTCTTCCAGCGGTCAGGACAGGTATTTTCCGGCCTCTACAGCGGCAACCGCTCCGTCGGACGCCGCTGTGACCAGCTGGCGGAGGGGCTTGGTACGGACGTCACCGGCGGCGAACACACCGGGCAGGCTGGTACGGCAATCCTCACCCGCACAGATATAGCCGCCGTCCAGATCCAGCTGGCCCTTGAATAGGGAGGTGTTGGGATCAAGGCCGACGGCGACAAACACGCCGGAAACTGTCTGCTCGGACAGGCTTTCGTCCTTTGTACTGCGGAGGACGATGCCGGTGACCTGTTTGTCTCCGATGATCGTTTCTACAGTGGCGCCGAGGAGCAGACGGATGTTCTCACGGGCACGGACGGCATCAATGACCGACTGATGCGCACGGAATCCCTCCCGGCGATGGACCAGAAAAACCGTTTTGCAGCTGTTGGCCAGGAACAGGGCATCCTCCAGGGCAGTGTTGCCCCCTCCGACGATGGCCACGTCCTTTCCGCGAAAAAAGGCGCCATCGCAGGTAGCACAGTAGGAAACGCCGCGGCCCTGGAATTCCGTTTCTCCCGCACAGCCAAGTTTGCGGTGGGAGGCGCCGGTGGCCAGGATGATCGCG
>CAKXAF010000311.1:0-2719 GCA_934869045.1 uncultured Nitrososphaerota archaeon
TTTTGATTGCACAGGAATTTGCCCAGGGAAATCTGGATGCTGACATTCAAAGCAACCCAAATGATAAAACCGGCGATCAGGTTTTCAGCGGAGCGCAGCGTTGGTTCGGGGAGCGGCCGAACAGGCCGGTTCTATGGAAGAGTTCAAACAGGGCTCCGATGAAATTGAGAACATTATCAGGACGATTGATAATATTGCATTCCAAACCAATATTCTTGTATTGAATACAGCGGTGGAGGCTACCATCAACCGGATAACCCTCTGTTTCTGTCCAGCGGGGGATTGTGTCCTTGCCGGCCTGCCATGCCAGTTGGTTGAGCTTCACCAGTTCCTGCCGCAGTCCGCCTACGGTTTTCGGCAGAATTTCTCAGACCTCATTGCCCCTGCCCACGCAGAGAAGGCTCCCGTCCCGCATGTTGATGGGGATGAGCAGAGGTTCCCCGCCGTATCCGATATCCACCCCCCACCATCTGGCTCCGACTCTGCTGTGTCGGTCCGCATGGGGGTTCCAGTGGGATCACAAATCCAGTTCCGATAACGTTTCCGTGGCCCGGTCATCCCCCTGTATGGCCAGGCCGCACATCAGGTTTGATGCTTCGCTGGAATCTATGTGGACACCAGAGGATGGATCAGCCCGTCCTGCTGCCGGAAGTCGGTGAGTTCCAGGGCCTCCACATCACCCAGCCGCTGGATGTTCTGAATAAGGCTTTTCTGTTTCTCTGAGATTTGTTCCGGTGTCCAGGACAATCAGTCCTTCGCTCCTGCTCAGACCTGCATTTCCAGCACAGGCCCTTATAACCCAGGGGCGTGCCGCAAATGGGGCAAGTGTATTTCAAGCTCATGCGCCTTGGCACCTTTCAAACGATAGAAAAACGCCCTGCGATACGCTGTCCGTTGGACAGGCTGACGCAGGGCGTATAAAGGCCGCAAAGAAAGAGCCGCATCGATTGCCGGATGTAGTTTCCTTCACAGGCGGAATCGATTTTTATCTATAAACGAAACTGTCTTCGACGGATTTGTTTACATTTTCCTCCAATATCTTCGGCATCCCACCTGATGCAACACATAACATACAGCGCACGCTGTCAGCATACGATACTGGTATGTTTGGTGGATTCTGTTTGAAACAATATGGTAGGACCGTTAATTTTGCCGGGGAATGTGCCTTACTTCTTTTCCACCGGGACCCAGACCTCGCAGTAGTAGTCCTGGTCCTGGGTGCCGTCCTCAAACCTGCTGGCGTCGCTATACAGCTCCACATTGATGCCTGCGGCGATCTTGTAGTCGGGGTTCGTGGGCAGCCATTGGGAGAAGATCTGCTGGTTCAGTCCCTGGAGGGCTTGGGGCATCCGGCCAGTACAGGGGAACACCGCCCAGGTATGGGCCGGGATGGTGCGGGTGGTGAAGCCATCGGGGATCTCCTTGGCCGGATCGTAGTTGTCGGCGATAAGATATTCAAACTCGTTGCCGCCCATGCTCTCGTCCAGGTTGATACCGTACATGCCGCAAACCACCTTGCCGCCGCCTGTGCCGAAATGCTCTGCCCAGAACTGGGGAACCTGAGCAGCGGCGTCCTCATACTTGAACGTCTTTGCCCGGCAGAGCACCGTGAACGCCTCTTTTTTCATAATCTTGCAATCCATGTTTTGACCACCTTCCAATGTCACTTTAATTCGAAGCGGAGCAAAGGAGCGGACCGCGCCTCCGCTTTTTCGCAGTGCGGCAGGTGTGAGACCGTGGAATCGGACAAAAGCCTTGGTGAAGCTGTCCGGCGAATCGTAGCCGAACTCCAGCGCGATATCGATGATCTTCCGGTCTGTCGTGAGAACCTCCAGCCCGGCGGCGGAGAGCCGGCGCTGGCGGATGTAGTCGCCCACCGTCATACCGCACAGCATGGCAAAACCCTTCTGAAAGTAAAAAGGGGATAGGGCCGCCTGCTGCGCGATCTCCCGGATGGTCAGCTCCTCCCGGAGATGTTCTTCGATATACTGGATCGCCTGATGAATACTTGCTACCCAATCCATTGGTCACACCGTCCTTCTGGATTCAGCATAGCAGAATGTAAGTGACTCTGCCCGACTTTCCGTGCCTATATTTGTCCGGTGGTAGTTATCTCCATGTTCAGTGGTGCACTCTCCCAATTCATACCTTATGTTTTTTTCGCGTCAGGAAAACGCCGACCATTGCCGCGATCAGAGCAAAGGGCGCCAGACGGACAAAGCCCCATTCAAAGGCGTGGATGGCCACCCCCATAACGGCGGTTTCCGGGGCGCTGTAATCCCAGCCCAGATAGGGACTGTTTACCGCGGCCAGAACCGCGGCGACGGCCAGGATGCCCCCGCACACCGCGATGAGCAGCCAGTGGAGGGCCGCCCGCCGCACGGCCTTTCTCCGGGCAAACTGCAAATTGATGATCTCCAGCTTTTCCGAAAGGGCTTTGACCTCGTCCGCCTCCGACTCCGCCACTGTCTCGCCCAGCAGCGTGCTCACAGGCGTCTCCAGGGCCTCCGACAGGGCGATCAGCAGATCGGAGTCCGGGACGGACAGGCCTTGCTCCCATTTTGAGATGGTCTGCCGCACCACGTTTACCTTGACCGCCAGCTCCTGCTGGGAAAGACCCTTGGATTTCCGAAGGGCTTTGATAGTTTCGTTCAACATATGGGCTCACTCCTTTCACCCCCCATTGTAGGGAAAGCGGCCCGTTGCCGCAAGCAACGCA
>CAKXAF010000311.1:2729-3074 GCA_934869045.1 uncultured Nitrososphaerota archaeon
TTTTTGCAGTTCCCGCCGCAAATCGTCCAGATACCGTTTCTGCTGCCGCTTCAGGTATCCGGGGACAAGGGGGCGCATCCACCAGTGTTTGGCGTTAACGGTTTCGATGCAGGTTAGCCGGGCGCCGCCCTCCGCCGTCTCAAAGATCCCCACCCAGGTCCCGGACATGCTGCCGTTTTCCATGGTGAATGCCCAGCGGCAAAGCGGCTCGCAGGCCGTAACGGTAAAATTTGTGGCATAGCCGCTTTTGGTGTGTTCCACAAAATGGGTTTCATTCAAAATTTCCACCCGGGCCAGGTCGCCGCGCCAAGCGGTATTCATTAGGTCGGTCACGGTCTGCCACAC
>CAKXAF010000312.1 GCA_934869045.1 uncultured Nitrososphaerota archaeon
CCGTTATAGCGGGCAGGAAGTAACGGGCGGTTGTGAAGCGCTCATAGATGAAGCGACATTCCGCAAGGTTCAAGAGCGGCTCGACAAGGTAAAACACGCCCCCGCCGCCGCAAAAGCAAAGATAGATTATCTTTTGCAGGGAAAAGCCTTTTGTGGCTATTGCGGTACTCGCATGGTAGGGGAAAGCGGGCGCGGGAAAATGGGGAACACATACCATTATTACGCCTGTGGCAAGCGAAAGAAGGAACACACCTGCGCGAAGAAGAACGAAAAGAAAGATTTTATTGAATGGTATGTAGTCGAACAAACGGTTGAATATGTTCTAACGCCGGATCGTATGGACTATATCGCCGAAGCGCTCATAGCGCAATATGAAAAAGACTTCGGCGGCAACCGTATAAAGGACTACGAAAAGCAATTAGAACGGATCAACGGGGAAATTAGTTCCCTTGTCGATACTCTCGCCGTTTGCCCGCCCTCTGCACGTCAACCGATCTTTGATAAAATGGAATTACTGGACGTTCAGAAAACCGATCTTGAAATTGATATTGCAAAACTTCGCGTTGCTGCCCGCGTCCAGCTTACCGAAGAGCAAATAAAAGTGTGGCTCAAACAGTTTTGTAAAGGCGATCTTGACGATATGGAATTCAGAGAACGCATTATAGACGTTTTTATAAATTCCGTCTATCTGTACGACGATAAGACAGTTATTTATTACAACATCGAAGGCGGGAAGCAGGTTAGCTATATGGAAATGCTCGACAGCACCGAAGAACCGCCCTTCGCGGACGATCCGCAAGGCTCTTCCGGTGTTCGGATTTCAAACGACACGCCCCGCCAAAATATGTGCACAAATGCGTGCGGGAATGAAAGAACCCTTCTGGATGAATTCCAGGAGGGTTCTTTTGCAACTTTTGACGCTGTTTTTGCTATCCTCCAAAAAGCATCGCTATTTATGGGCAGTTGGAGAAGCCTGCTGCAACTGATCCAGACACGGGCTTGTTCCATCTGGCCTAGAGATTCTGGACGGTCCATTTCTCTCAGCTGTCGCTCCGAAATAGTGTCGGCTTTCACCGATTCCTTGTCCTTCCCTTAATAAAAATCATCTCAGTTTGCAAAATTTCGGATTCTGTGATACGATAGAAACAGAAGTTCCGAACATGGAACCGCCTCTCTAGATGAAAAACAATTTGTGATTTTACCTGTGCCTGACGCGGCAGCAGCGTTCAGGGGCGGGCAGTGAAAAGTAAGGAGGCTCCCATGGAAAAGCGCGCATTTTTTCTTTCGACACCGGTCGGCAAGGTCGGAATCGCCGAAAATGGCCGGGCGGTGACCAATCTCTTCTTTAGCGGGACTGTAGCTCCCGCGTCCTACCAGTTGGAGGAAACGGCGTTGCTGCGGCTGGCAGCGGACCAGCTCCATGAGTATTTTTCCGGAAAGCGCTGCTCCTTCGACCTGCCCTTGGAACCGGAAGGGACCCCTTTTCAACGTTTCGTCTGGGACGCCCTCCTTACGATCCCTTATGGGGAGACGAGGACCTACCATCAGATTGCAGAGCAGATCGGCCGTCCGTCCGCCTGTCGCGCAGTGGGCGCCGCCAATGGACGGAACCCCATCTCCATCCTGATCCCCTGCCATCGGGTGATAGGGGCCTCCGGTGGTCTGACCGGCTACGCTGGAGGACTGGCCGCCAAAGAACTTCTGCTGCGGTTGGAGCGCGGTCCGGAAAAATGTACGGAAATCCCCGTCTAACAGCGGGGATTTTGCCGTTTTCCGCTGTCCATGCACCTTTCTTCTGCCGGTGAATACTCTGGAAGAAGAGCAGACAGGGGGGAGTAGCATGCTGATACAAGAATTCCGGCTTTGGAGTCTGCGTGCCCAGGTCTACAGTGACGTTCGCGCCGGCCGGGAGCGGATCCGGGTTGTCGTCGCCCGCGGAAATTCCGGCGGCATGGCACAGATTGAACTGCCGGAGGGCGGGAGCCCACAGGAGCGGGAGCGGCTGATTGATCTGATCGCCTCCACCGCCATTCGGGAAATCTGTGCGGAACTGGATGGACGGGAGTGACGATTTCGGACAGAACAGATTGGAGGACGAAAAAATGAAACTGGAAACGGAACGCCTGTTTCTCCGGGAGATGACTTCCGAAGATTTTCAGGGCCTGTGCGGTATCCTTCAGGATCCGGAGGTGATGTACGCCTACGAGCATGCCTTCTCTGACGAAGAGTCCGGGATTGGCTGGAGCGCCAGCGGCACCGGTACCGGGAGGATGGGTTCGGCCTGTGTGCCGTGATTCGAAAGGAGGACGCCGCCTTTATCGGACAGGCCGGACTCACCATGCAGGATATCGGCGGCTGCCGTGTCTCGGAAATAGGCTATCTGCTTCGCCGGGACTGCTGGCACAGGGGATATGCCACTGAGGCGGCAAGGGCCTGCAGGGAATACGCCTTTGAAACGCTGGGCCTGTCCGAGGTCTGGTCGATCATTCGGGACAGCAACCTTGCCTCCTAGGCCGTAGCGTTGCGCAATGGGATGAACTGCGTGGGCCAGATCGTCAAACACTATTATGGTATGGACATGCCTCACTACCTTTTCCGGGTGATACGGGAGTAACATCAGCGGTTTTCGTTTTGTGAGAGGTCTGTATCCAATCGTCATGGCTTTGTAATTGCCTTTTGTGGGGAAACCTTCTATAATATACTCCAGAGCAGACGTTTCCGATAAAGGAGGGAATCGCTATGAAAAGATGGGTGATTGCCGCAGCAGCCTCCCTGTTCCTGCTTGCGTCCTGCAGTAGCCCGGTCTTTCAGCCCCTGGCGAGTTCGGGGCCGGACGGATCTTCCGCGTCCCAGCTGGATTCACCTGTTTCAGAGCTGGAGGACATCCGTATTCTTTTGATGCGGCTGGGCGATGAAACCCGGATTGTTAATACCGCAGGAAAATTGATGTTTGCGGGGCGGAATCTGGATTTGCTGTATGATTTGTTTACGGGTGAACCACGGTTTATCGTTC
>CAKXAF010000313.1 GCA_934869045.1 uncultured Nitrososphaerota archaeon
GACCAGAACTCTCTCCTGGACCGGGTGGCCTTCCGGCTGACCCGCATCCTCAACAAATACGGCTATAAGGCCATCGCCGTCGCCTCCTCCAACATCTGGCGCTATCGCAAAATGGAGGGTATCGAGAGTCTGTTCGCCCCCGACCTCTCCCACATCCATGCCTCTGCGGCCGCCGGCCTGACCCAGATCGGCTGGTCCGGGCTGGCCATCTCCCCGGAATATGGTCCCCGGGTCCGGTATATCTCTATCGTCACCTCGGCGGAACTGGAGCCCACTCCCATGTACAATGGCCCGGACCTCTGCGACATGTGCATGGAGTGCGTGCGCCACTGCCCCTCCCAGGCCCTGAAAAAGGACTTCAACGGCCCGCCCCATGTGGTGGCCATTGAAGGCAAGACCTTCCGTTACGCCAATAAAAACATCTGGCGCTGCGCCTGGGCGGAACACTTCAACCTGGACTTGAATTCCCCGACCCTGGACAAGGATCACATCGATGAAAGCGACGTCATCGGCTGTGTGAACGCCGGCGAGCTGAAGGGCCACGAGCGCGGCGTCTGCCAGAAATGGTGCATCCCCAAACACCTGCGCTCCGAGGAGCCATCCTTCGGCCGCCCGGACAAAAAAATCACTATGAAGAAGGTCCAGCGCAAATATCCCGCCGATATGCCCACCTATAAGAAGATGCGGGACGACATCATTGCCCGGGCCGTCTCCATGGGCGTGGACCTGGCGGCTGCCGCCCCCATTGACCGGGAAAATCCCGCCTTCGAAGTGGTGGAGCGCGAAGCCCCCGGCATGACCACCGCCCTGGCCTTCGCCATGCGAATTCCCGCTGAAACCCGGGATGCCTGCGCCCTCAACAGCTACACAGCCCAGCCCTACCAGTACGCTCTCCGCACCAAAATGCACCATATCATGCTGGTCACCGCCAAGATGACCGAGGAGTTCGGCTACCACGCCACTGCCTACACCGGCAGCGTCCCGTCCTCCCCCACAATGCTCCAGGATGCCCTGGCCAGGGAGAAGGAGACCGGCCGGCAGGGCCACGAGCTGGTCGCCGCGCGGCTGGCCGAAATGTGCGGCATCGGCAAAATCGACGGTGAATTTACGACTCCGGAGTTCGGGGAAAACGTGATTCTGGGCGTCATTGCCACTGACGCGCCTCTGGACGCCCTCTCCTCCGCAGGCTATGAGTACCGGGAACCAGCTGCTCCCGCCTCTCCGCGGCTTCTGAAAAACAAGCTGGCCGCTTTGGCGGAGGAAAACCTCGCCGACCTGTTCGGTACGGCCAAGGCGGAGACCCTGGATAACCTCGCCGGACAGCTTTCCGCCGTCCTGGACGACACCGGCTGGGGCGATGATGTGTTTGACAGCACTGGCAAACCCCATGGCCGCTGGATCTCGGAGGTTGCCCACGATGACGTCCGGATCCGCAGGCCCTCCGACTATCTGCCGGGCGCAAAATCCGTGATCACTCTGGGCATGACCCTTCCCAACGAGCTGATTGAAAACACCGGCGAGCGCAGGAGTATGCAGATCGGAACCTATGGCTACCACACTTATCAGACTACCTATGAACTCTATTTCGCCGCCGTGGAGCTGGCAGGCTTCCTGAACCGCTCCGGCTTCCACGCCATGGTGACCTCAAACCTCCTGGGCGTCGGATCCAAGGTGGATACGCCCCGGGGCCTGCTGCCCGACTTCCGCTGCTCTGCCCTGGAGGCGGTGGCCTGCGGCCTGGGCGAAATCGGCAAAAACGGCGGCCTGCTGACCCCCGAGGCCGGAGCCCAGCAGCGGTGCATCACCATCATCACCGACGCGGAGCTGCCCGCCGATTCGGTCTATTCCGATGAAAAGCTCTGTACCGGCTGTGAAAGCTGCCTTTCCGGCTGTCCCATGGGCGCCCTTGGCCGCAAGGTTCTCCCCTTAGACGTAAACGGCGTTCTGGTGGAGTATCCCCTAGTGGACCGGAACCGCTGCGACTGGGCCAAGCGCTACAGCCTGAGCAAGGACGAAGGTCCGGAGCTCATCGGTAACATGATCGATGTCAAAGCCCCGGAGGGAGAAGTCTCCATCCAGGACATCATCATCGCCTGCAACACCAAAGACCAGGTATTCAAACACCGCACCGTGGTTTTGGAACGGTGTCTGAAGGAGTGTCCGGCGGGAAGGAAGCACTGACCGCCTCCATACAGCATCCGCCTGGGAGGGATCCTGCCCCTCCCAGGCTTTTCATTTTTCCGCGCCTGAAAAATCAGGCGCGCTTTTCTTTTTTCTGGACCACAAACAAGGCCAAAAAATCGAAGTGTGCGAAAGGATCCCTCCCTTTCGTCGCTTTTACTCCTGTCTTTACGAAACTTTTACCGCCTCCCGCCCTTTGCTTTCACCGTTTTAGCATCGCGCGCGGTAAAATGAAGGCAGCTAGGAGGAAGAGTTATGACACAGATTTCACACCACATCCAACAGCCTGAAGCCAATCCTTCCTGGATTCTGCACCGCCATCCGCTCCTCTCATATCTGCTCGCTTTTATCGGAATACCGGCGTGCATCCTGGCGGCGGTCTTTTTCCTCACATCGCTGCTGATCGTTCCCTTCGCTGCCCTTACCGGATGCTTCTAAGTCCTCTTCATGGAACCTTAACACCCGGATTTATCCATTAACGCCATTTTTATGGAAGGAATGCTAAACTGTTTTAACAGAGGAGGGAAATCCGATGAACGTGATCCTTGCCATCACCGGCATCTGCGCCGCGGCACTCTTGGTCTATTATGTGTACATTCTCATGAAAGGGGAAGGCCAAAAATGAATTCCACAATTCAATACATCCTGTATCTTGCCATCCTGACCGCCCTGGCAATTCCGTTGGGGGCCTATATCAAAAAGATTATGGACGGTGAAAAAACGGTTTTGTCCTGGGTACTGAACCCCTGCGAAAACGCCGTTTACAAAATCCTGCATGTCAACAAGGATGAACAGATGACCTGGAAGCAGTATGCTG
>CAKXAF010000314.1 GCA_934869045.1 uncultured Nitrososphaerota archaeon
TTCAAAAATATTATCTTTAATATTTTATGTTTCCTGCATTATTATCGCAAACAGCAGCTTTTTATCACGAAATATTTCGCTCAATCTTTCTTGAAACCATCCCAATGGCAGCTGCATTCGTGGTCATGACAGCACCCCTGATATTCAGGCTCGTCCTCATCGAAGTCCTGGCTCCAATCCTCTTCGCCGTCAAAAGGAACGCTGGCCTCTTCCTCCGCCAAGGCAGCTGCCCATTCCTGCGTCCGGAGGATCCGCTGGCCCCCGTCGCCCTCCTTGGGAGCATGGGCCATTTCGGTTAAGACGCTGCAGGGGCATTTCCGGCACTGGCCGCAGGTCTCATACCCCCGATCCTCGCAGCAATTTTTGACCTCACATTCCCCCCAAAACGGGCGGTCCAGGGCCGTGCAGCCCTTGCAGCCCAAAAGCTCCTGATAACGGCAGGTAGAACAATCAATGCCGCAGCGGGACAAAATTTCCATGGCAATCCTTCTTTGCTGTTGATTTATCGTTTCGGAAAGGGCCTCTGCTCATTGGTCAGGCCCAGAAGATCGTTGGTTGTGACATCGCAGGAAGCGCAGTCCCTCCTGGAACTCTGGGGCAAAAGCCTCCGGCAGCCCTACAGCAGCTCCGGGTTGTACCGCGCCCGCTCCCCTCCTACAAACCGGGGGCGTGTCCGGGCCAGCAGAAGGATTGCGCTACCGATGTGGTCCACGCTGACCCGGACCGGCACCGCCACCTCCCGCAGATGCATCCCAATCAGGGTGCCGCCGATATCCATCCCGGCCGAAGCCTTAATCCGGGAGACCAGCACCGGCCGTCTCAGCCGGTTATAGGCCGTGGTCCCCATGGCCCCGCCTCCGTGGGCCCAGGGAACGGCGTTGACAACCTCCAGGTCATAGCGTTCCGCACAGCTCTCCTCCACCACCAAAGCGCGGTTTAAATGCTCACAGCACTGAAAGGCCAGATACAGGCCGTTTTCCTGGGCAATGGGAGCCAATGCGCCATAGACCGCCTCCGCACAGTCCGCACTGGAACAGGTGCCGATGCGCTGGCCTGCGATCTCGCTGGAGCTGCAGCCGATGACTACGATGCTGTCCCGGCGGAGCCTGGCGGCGGCCAGCAGTTCGGTAAAGGCCGTGCGGGTCTGCTCCCGGACGCGGCTCAAAAACACTTCATCCATGATACCATCCTTTCCGGTACTCCAAAAGCGCCCGGCGGAAGGCCGCGAAGGCGCTGGGCAGGGGATATTGGGCCTCCAGCTCGTCCCAGCGGGCGGCGGACTCGTCCGGGCCGGGGCTCAGCGCGGCGCACTGGGCCAGACAGCCGGCCATATGCCACTCCACATGGGAAAAAATGTGCTTTGCCGGGCGCAGGGAGACCGTTTTTTCCGGGGAAATCCCCCTGCGGCGCAGCCAGGCGGCCTGTTCCTCCGGAGAGAGGGCGCCGTCGGCGCTGGGGAACTCCCACAATCCGCCCAGCAGGCCCGGGGGGCGCTTATGAAGCAGGACCCCTTCGGGGGAAACGATGACAAATACGGTCCGCTCCTCCACGCGGCGGGGTTTTTTTGGGGCTTTCACCGGGTAAGCGGCGGGGGTTCCGCCTTGAAAGGCCCAGCAGAGGGCGCTTATGGGGCAGTCCTCGCAGCGGGGCGGGCCGTTGGGTGCGCAGAGGGTAGCGCCCAGCTCCATGACGGCCTGGTTGAAGTCGCCGGGAGAGTCGGGGGGCATAGACTCCAGGAGCAGCTCCCGAAAGCCCCTGCGCACAGCAGGATTCGCCACATCCGCCTCGGCGGCTAAAAGCCGGGAAAACACCCGGAGGACATTGCCGTCCACAGCCGGGACACGGATGCCGAAGGCAATAGACGCCACCGCTCCGGCGGTATATTCCCCGAAACCGGAAAGATCCAGAAGCTGCTCGTAGGAGGGCGGAAGGGCGCCCTGATGGCGTTCCATGGCCTGGCGGGCGGCTTTTTGGAGATTCCGGGCGCGGCTGTAATAGCCCAGGCCCTCCCAGAGCTTGAGGAGCGTCTCCTCCCCGGCGGCGGCCAGGGAGGGAAGGTCGGGAAGGGCGGCAAGGAACCGCTGGTAGTAGGGCTTTACGGCCTCAACGCGGGTCTGCTGGAGCATGACCTCAGAGATCCAGACGCGGTAGGGGGTGGGATTCCGGCGCCAGGGCAGATCCCGGGCGTTCCGGCGGTACCAGCGCAGCAGCGGTTCATTGGCAGACCGCGCCAGGGACGCGGCCTGCTCCCCGTTCATAGGCAGAGCGAGAAGCTCCGCCAGCGGCTGAGCAGTCCGAACCATTTTCATTCCCCCTTCTCCCCTATTATACTCCTTTTCGCCGGGAAATTCAACGAATGGGACAAAAACAAAACAGGATCGCCGTTTCCGACGATCCTGCCTGTTGTTCCGGCTGGCGTGGTATGGGACCCGGGAGAACATCTATATCAAATCTTTTCCCCAAAGTTCCCTTCCTCCGCGGATCCCCACGCCTTCCGGAAACAGCAAAAACACGGCATGTGATGTGCTCCACATGCCGCGCTGTTTACGTGCCGCCCGCCGCTGAGCGTTCTCCCCCCTTGCGAAACATTGAAAAATGTTGTACAATAGAGGAGCGGTGCAGCTTGCTGTTGCATATGGTGCCCTGTTCACTATGTGCAGCCGTTTTGACGGTCGTGACGCCAAAACGGCACCGCGTAATTGCCATTTCCGTATGGACCGCGATTGAGCGAGCGCACAATTCCGGACCACGTCTTTATTATAGCGCATTTGGAAGAAATTTGCAAGACCGAATTCGCAAGGGAAAACCAAGTTTTGGGTCAAGCCTTTTTCAAAAGGCTTGCGGGAATCTTAGGGGCAGGGCCCCTAAGCCGCTCCCCGCAGGGAGCGGAATCCTGATCCCGCCGCGCCGGGCGCGGCCCAAATACCGAAGGCTGGGCGTCCGCAGACGCCCCGACGATGTCCCGCCGGCGGCATTTCGGAGAAATGCCGCAAAAAG
>CAKXAF010000315.1 GCA_934869045.1 uncultured Nitrososphaerota archaeon
TCACAGGAAGCAGGGAATCCGCCTGAACGGAAGCGAATTTTTCCCGGGAGACGAGGTCCTGCAGAGTACGCTTCCCAATTTCCTTCCAGGTGGAGAGCTGGTAGGCCAGGGGGGATATTTCGCAGAAAAGACGACGCTCCATAACAGCCTCCTAACGGGTTCCTTCCGGTTCCTCCGGGAGCTCCAGGGCCCGGACTAAGGTCTCCTCCACGTGATTAAGAGCGTCCCGCACCTGGGTCTCCACGGCGGCGGCCTGCTCCGGATCCGTAATCAAACCGGCGGTAGCGGGCTTGAAATAGTCCTCCAAAAAGCCGTGGATAGCCCCGGGAATCTGGTAAAGCTCCGTTGGTACGCCGGCCTTCGCCAACATTTCCGCATACTCGGTTCCTTCCGCGTTCAGAGAATCAAACTCGGCGGTCAGGATCAGGGCGGGAGGAAGCCCTTCCAGATCCGCAGGCTCCGCAAAAACCGGCGAAACCAGCGGATCTCTGCGCTGATCGATCCGGGTGTACATCTCATTGAAGGAGAGCAAGGCCGCGGAGGGAAGAGCTTGGGGATATTTGGGTTTATCGAAGGGACTTTCAGAGAGATTTAGATACGGATAGGTCATCAGCTGGGCGCGGAGGGAAAATTCCCCCGTACGGCCGGCAAGAATACTGACCGCCGCCGTGAGGTTCCCGCCGGCGCTGTGGCCAAAGACGGCCATGCGCTTGGGGTCGATCCCATAGGCGAAAGCGTGGTCGTGGAAGTAGAGGATCGCATCGTAAACATCCTCCAGCGCCGCAGGGAAGGGGTGCTTGGGCGAACGGCGGTAGTTGATGGAAATAACGGTGATTTCCAGCTCCTTCCGGAGATGCTCGCAGAGGGCGTCGCTTTCTGAGGCGTCGCCGAAGGCAAAGCCGCCGCCGTGAAGCTCGAAGACCACTGGATTTTTCAGGGGAGAGCCGCCAGGATGAAGAAAAGCCTCAACTTCACCGGAGCGGCTGGGAATCAGCAGCCGTTCGCCGTTGCCGGTGAGGCGGGAAGCGGGATCCAGAGTGGACTTCAGCGACGCCGCCATGTTGGCACGGAGTTTTTTCAGATTAATCATAAAGCTGTTCCTGCTATCAGCGAAGGGGGAGCTCAAATTCAAACTCGTGGAGCAGGGGGATACCGTCCCGGCCGGTCAGGGGGATACCGGCGCGTAGTTCCCTGGCGCGGTCCAGCGCGTTCATATGGACCGCTTTCAGGGAAAATCCGCGTTTCTGGTACCAGCGAATGGCAGGGGTATTGTCGTTGGTCGTGATCAGCCAGAGACGGCGGCATCCGGCCGCGTCGGCCGCACTCCGGGCCGCATCAACCAGTGCCGCGCCGATTCCCGCGCCCTCCCGGTAGCTGATGAGAGCGGTGATCTCGCAGTCCTCCCCTTCAATGTTGTAGAGGAGAAGGCCCAGGATCTGGCCATCCTCCAGGCAGACAAAGCCAGGCTCTACGCTGGCATCCAGAAGACGCCCGCAGGAAACGATCATGGGGCCGCCCCATTCCACGCGGACGATTTCATTGGCTTGGGGGCGGATACTGTCTGTAACAGGTGATATGATCCAGGAATGCTCCATGGAAAAGACTCCTTTCGACTTGAGAGTGCCTTAGTTTTTCAGGCTCTGGAGGGGCGCGGGGATTCGGCCGCCCCGGCGAATGAAGGCGGCGGGGCTGACGGTGCTGACCTTCATGACGGGACCGCTGCCCAACAGGCCGCCGAACTCCAGCTCGTCCCCGACGGTCTTACCGATAGCAGGGATGACGCGGACTGCCGTGGTCTTGGAGTTAACCATGCCAATGGCGGCTTCGTCGGCGATGATGGCGGAGATTACCTCCGCCGGAGTATCGCCGGGGATGACGATCATGTCCAGACCCACTGAACAGACTGCGGTCATCGCTTCCAGCTTTTCAATGGACAAGGCTCCGCAGCGGGCGGCATCGATCATACCGGCGTCTTCGGAAACCGGGATGAAAGCTCCGGAAAGGCCGCCCACATGAGAGGAGGCCATGACACCGCCCTTCTTGACCGCGTCGTTTAAGAGAGCCAGAGCGGCGGTGGTGCCGTGGCAGCCGCAGATTTCCAGGCCCATCTCCTCCAGAATGTGGGCGACAGAATCACCCACCGCCGGGGTAGGGGCCAGTGACAGATCAACAATACCAAAGGGGACCCCCAGCCGGGAAGAAGCCTCATGGCCCACCAGCTGTCCCATGCGGGTGATTTTGAAAGCAGTCTTTTTGATGAGGTCGGCTACCTCGGTGAGGTCGTGGTCCTGCCCCAGCTTGGCAAGAGCCGCACGGACAACGCCGGGGCCGGAGACGCCTACGTTGATGACGCAGTCCGGTTCGCCCGCACCATGGAAAGCGCCGGCCATGAAGGGATTATCCTCCGGGGCATTGCAGAAGACCACCAGCTTAGCGGGGCCGATGCAGTCCCGGTCGGCGGTGAGTTCCGCAGACTGGCGGACGATCTGACCCATCAGGCCCACGGCGTCCATATTGATGCCGGTTTTAGTGGAGCCGACGTTGACGGAGGAGCACATGTGCTCGGTGACGGCCAGGGCCTCCGGGATGGAGCGAATCAGAGCCTCGTCTCCGGCTGCAAAGCCTTTCTGAACCAGGGCGGAGTAGCCGCCGATGAAGTTGACGCCCACCGTCTGTGCGATGCGCTCCAGGGTTTTGGCGTACTCCACTGGGTTGCCGCCGCTGGCAGCCAGGATCATGGCGATGGGGGTGACGGAAATCCGCTTGTTGATAATGGGAATGCCGTAGGTCTTTTCGATTTCTTCACCGGTCTTGACCAGGTGCTCCGCCTTGCGGCAGACTTTTTCATAGATTTTTTCACAGGAGCGTTTCTGGTCCCCATCAGCGCAGTCCAGCAGGGAAATCCCCATGGTAATTGTGCGGATGTCCAGATTTTCCTCCTGAATCATGGTGATGGTTT
>CAKXAF010000316.1 GCA_934869045.1 uncultured Nitrososphaerota archaeon
TGGATCCCTTTATCACCCGGTATGTCCGCATCCAGGCGGGATATTTGAAAAACGGCCGAAAAGCGGTTTATCTGGACGGCTACCGGGGGAGTTCTCTGATGACCACGGAGATCCTTGGGTATGAAAAGGGCCTTCAGGGTGGCAGCGGCTATCTGGTAAACCTTACCTATGACCCGGCGGTGGAGCCGAAGCATTATCCCGTGGACCGGCCGCTGGGAGCCTATACCTACGACACCAACAACGATTCGGTTATGGAGGTCCCCGGGCTGACGCTGATGCCCGGATACACCGAAGAGATGACCAGCGTTTTTTATCTGACGGATTGGTACAATTTCCTGGACGGGGAGTTCCAGAAGTTCAAATCCTCCTATGTCAACAGCTCCCAGGGATATCTGCTGGATTTTCCGGAGGAATGGATTGGGCGGGTCAGCGTGCGCAAGACCTCCCGGGCCAACGAGATGCTGTTTTACGAGTATCAGGAGGGTGAGGAGCCGGTCAAGAGCGAGTTGCTCTACATTCAAATGGCCAAGCGCAGCGACTGGGAGGCCGGTAAGCTCGACGAGGACTATCAGGTCATCAACAGCTCGGGAGGAGGGCAGATTGTCTATCTGGCCAAGATCCCGGACGGCGCGTCCTATGACCTCCGGTTAACGCTCCAGAAGGTGAAGGAGCGGTTCCACCGCTATTACTGATCGAAAGGAAGACTGCTTATGAAGCGAATTTTGGTATGCGAGGACGAGGATACCATCCGGGATTTTGTGGTCATCAACCTTCAGCGCTCCGGATACAATGTGGTAGATGTCAACTGCGGGGAAGAGGCTCTGCGGGTTTACGACGAGCAGAACGGCGATTTTGACGTGGCGCTGCTTGACATCACCATGCCTGGAATGGACGGGTTTACCCTGTGCAAAAAGCTGCGGGAACGATCAGAGACACTGGGAATCATCTTTCTAACGGCCCGGGCTCAGGAGATGGACCGGGTCGGCGGGCTAATGCTGGGGGCGGACGACTATGTCACCAAGCCCTTCAGCCCTTCGGAGGTGGTAGCTCGGGTGGACGCCGTCTATCGCCGCGTCAGCATGGCCGTCGGCGCGCCCAAGGAGACGGCTACCGTCACCAGCGGACCCTTTGTCCTCAACCAAAAGAGCCGGACCCTGACCAAAAACGGCAAGCTCATCGACCTGACTCAGGTGGAATATCAGATCGTGGAGCTGCTGCTGAAAAATAAGGGGGCGGCCCTGGACCGCAACAAGATCCTCACGGAAGTCTGGGGGGAGAACTACTACAGCGACGTGAAGATCGTGGACGTCAACATCCGCCGGCTCCGGATCAAGGTGGAGGATGAACCTTCCGCCCCGGTTTATATCCAGACGGTCTGGGGATATGGCTATAAGTGGGGCGAGCAGTAGGCTATCCGCCCCGCTTTTGCGCTGTTTTGAGATGTCGGCGGCAAGCCGGAAAGGAGAACCGTTTCCGTGGCACTGAAAAGCATCACCCAGCGTTGGTTCCTCAACAGCTTCGGCGTGATCTTCCTGATTTTAGCGGCGGTGGTGACCATCAGCGGCGTCACCATCCACAACAGCTATTACGCTTCCGTCCGGGAGGTGCTGAGCCGCCGCGCCAGCACAGTGGACGGCATGATGATCCGCTATTCGGAGAATACGGTCACATCCAACTTTTATACGGAGATCCGCAGCTATGTGGAGTCCTTCCCGGACAAAAACCTGATGGAACTGATGACCATCGATCCCAGCGGCCAGGTGACTATGACCTCCAGCGGATTTTCCTACGAACAGCGGGATTTTCCCGACTATACCATGGCCCTGAACTCCGTCCGGGGGGAAGGGTACTATGTGGGCACCTCCGGCGGGGAAAAAATCATGGCCCTGACCCGGATGGTGACGCCGGTCAACTCGGAGTTTTCCGCCATGCGGTTCGTCGTTTCCCTGGAACGGGTGGATGCGGCGATCCGGAATATGGTGCTGATCATTTCTCTGGCGGCGTTGGCGGTGCTGGGGCTGGTGCTGCTTTCCGGGCTGTTTTTCGTCAAAAGCATCGTGCGTCCGGTTCGCACGGTGAGCCGGACGGCCCGGCAGATTGCCTCAGGCGACTTCAAGGCCCGGATCGGCCGCATTTCCAACGACGAGCTGGGTGAGCTGTGCCAGACCATCAACTTTATGGCCGACGAGCTGGAAAATACCGAGAAGATGAAAAACGAGTTCATCTCCTCGGTTTCACACGAACTGCGGACCCCGCTGACCGCCATCAAAGGCTGGGCGGAAACTCTGCTGGACACGGAGAATTATGACGCCGCCACCTTGAAAAAGGGCATGCGGGTTATTTCCGCCGAAACGGAGAGGCTCTCCGGCATGGTGGAGGAGCTGCTGGACTTTTCCAGGATTCAGAACGGGCGGTTCAGCCTCGTGTTCCAGAAAATGGATCTTTTGGCCGAGCTGGGAGAGGCTGTGCTGATGTACACCGAAAAGGCCCGGCGGGAGGACATTCAGATCATCTACAACGAGCCGGAGATGCTGCCCATTCTTTACGGCGACAAAAACCGGCTGCGGCAGGTTTTTATCAACGTCATTGACAACGCCATCAAGTACTCGGACCCCGGCGACACTGTAAAGATCGACGCTTTCGTCCAGGGGGACGGCATCGTGATCACCGTGGCGGATACCGGCTGCGGCATCAGCCCGGAGGATCTCCCCAAAATCAAAACGAAATTCTTCAAAGCCAACCAGACCCGCCGCGGTTCGGGTATCGGGCTGGCTGTGGCCAATGAGATCATCCAGATGCACAAGGGGAGCATCGAAATCGAGAGCACCCTCAATGTGGGGACCACAGTGTTGATCCGGCTTCCCCTCCAGCCGCAGGAAAACAGGCAGCCGGAGCAGTCCGGGAACTTGGAAAGGATAAGTGAGAATGAGCAAGAGTAAGGATAAGAGCTT
>CAKXAF010000317.1 GCA_934869045.1 uncultured Nitrososphaerota archaeon
GTTTTGGATATTTACGTGTACCGGACCGGTATCCTTCAGGGGCACTATGATACAGCTACCGCAATGGGTCTGTTCAAATCAACCATTTCTCTTGTTCTAGTCCTTTTGTCCAACTTCCTGAGCAAACGCTTTACGGAAGATGGAAGCAGCATCCTGTAGGAGGTATTCATAAAATGGCACTGAAACGATCCAGAGGCGAGAAAATTTTTAACGTTATCAATATAATCGGGTTCGGCCTGTTTTCCATCGTTCTTTTGGTACCGATGATTTACATCCTGCGCCAGTCGTTAGATGTCGGCGTCGGAAAAGCCGCACTGACTCTGTGGCCCGACAAGGCTTCGCTCGTCTACTATAAGATGGTACTCACGGACAAGGGCGTTTACGGTCCTCTGTGGAACACCGTTGTGATAACGGTGCTGGGTACGGTGGGCGGCCTGCTGGTCAATGCACTTGGCGCCTATACGCTGTCCAGAAAAGACTATGCTCCCAATCGCTTTTTCGTTTACTATCTGGTTATTGTACCGATGCTGTTCAGCGGCGGAACAATTCCCACCTTCCTGCTGATGAAGGAACTCAACCTGCTGAATACGCTGGCGGTCTGCATCATTCCTGGGTTAGCCAGCGGTTGGAACATGGTTCTGATCCGCAACTACTACAACAGCATCCCCCAGAGCCTGACGGAAGCCGCTACGATTGACGGCGCCAGCGAGTTCTATATTTTCGGAAAAATCATTCTTCCGCTGTCCAAGCCGGTTCTTGCTGCAATCGCCCTGTTTACCGGCGTGGGCTGTTGGAATATCTTCACTCCGGCGATCATGTATAATTCGGATCCTACCAAGATCACCTTTGCAGTAAAGCTGCGGGAGATGATTGCGGTTCAGGAGGATATGTCCCGTCAGTTTGAGCAGATGATGCACAGTCTGGGCATGAATTCTGCAAACAGCAATCTGACAACGGAGGGCCTTTCCGCCGCGATGATGATCGTGTCCATTATTCCAATTATTTTAGTATATCCTTTCCTGCAGAAGCATTTTGCGGCTGGAATAATGGCCGGATCTGTCAAGGGATAATTTGGTTTCAATATAGCGGTTCCATGCACCGTTGTATGAGATAATATTTTAGGAGGAGTTTTGTTATGAAAGCTCAGAAAACTTTAGCGGCATTGCTGTCTGCTATGATTCTGTCTACAGTGATAGCAGGATGTGGCGAAAACCCGACAGAATCCAGCAAACCCACTGAGTCCGGCAGTACCCCCAGTGTCTCTTCTTCCAGCACGGTTGAGGATGAGGCGGAGGAGCCTGCTGAGATCCACATCACTACTTGTCTGTATTATGGTGATGTCAGCGATTTTCCGGAGCTGAAGGAAAACTGGCCGAAGGAAATGGAAGAAAAGTACGGCTATAAGGTTGTTGTCAACGCTTTGGCCAGAAACGAATACATCCAGAAAGTCAACACTTTGGTTGCCAGCCAGTCGATTGACGGCATTCTCCGTCTGTTTACTCCGGCCGATATCTGGAGCTACCGGGATCAGGGTGTAATTGATTCGATTGACGACTATTTGGCTGACAACGAAACCTGGCAGTCGCTTCCTGTAGAAATGCAGAAGCAGCTTGTGGCCGATGACGGTCTCACTTGGGGATTTCCTTCTGGTTTCGGATATGGTATGTTTACCCGTACCATCCGGCAGGACTGGCTGGACAATCTGGGTCTTGAGGTTCCCAAAACGGTGGACGATCTGTACGAGGTTGCGAAGGCTTTTACCTTTAACGATCCGGATGGCAACGGCAAGGACGACACCTATGGCTTAACGGCTGCCGGCACATGGAATCTCCAGGACATTTTCCAGGCGTTTGGCTGTCGGTTGGACAACACCGGCGGCGGTTCAATCTGTTACGATCCTGTGGATAACTGCTGGCTCGACAGCATGCTGAAGCCGGAAATGGTTGAGTGCTTGACTTATCTGAACAAGATGTATTCCGAGGGAATTTTGGATCAGGAGCTGTTTACCAACAAAGGCAGCAACATGCGCGATAAAGTTTCGTCGGGTGTGTATGGCTCCACCTTCTACTGGGTCAACTACAGTGCGGATGCTTACAATATCCTTAAGAACGTGAACCCCACTGCTTCCTTTACGGAGATTCCCTACCTGACCGGCAACCGTACGGAGAAGATCAACCATGTTACCGCCAACGGCACGCCCAACGCGATTCTGAAAAGCACGGAAGACGCGAAGGGGATGCTGAACGCTTACATTGATATGGTTTATGGCTCGGAAGAGCTGAACCTTTTCACCACAAACGGCATTGAAGGCGTGAACTATCGCCGGGACGGCAACAAGCTGTATACGCTGCTGGATGATTCCGGCACTGCTATTCCCACCCCGGGCATCGGAGGACTGCTGCCTTCTGTCAATGAGAAATATTACAAGCTGACCGACGGTATGTCTGCGGAAGAGGAAGCGGATGCGATCGCCCGTTTGGATCGTGCAAATTCGTTCTATGATACTACCAGCAATCCCGGTCTCTGGCTCTGCGAGCAGAAGAACGATTCGATTTACAGCAGCACCTATCTGTCCATCGGCGGCGACATCTCCATCGCGTTTGAGACGGCTGTTTCAGCGGCGATCACAGGCTCTGTGCCGGTTGAAGAGGCGATCGCCACTTACCTTGCCGAGGTTAAGGGGCTGGGCGCTCAGCAGGTTCTGGATGAATGCAATGAATTCTGCGGTTATACCGGCAAACTGGCATACTAAACAGTGGATTGTCCCAACAAATTTAAAAAAGAGAGCCCATGCGCATATTTGTGCGCACGGGCTTTCTTTTTGGTCTGTTGGATTATCCAGGGTAAGCAAGCCGGTGGAAGACCGGATATGCGTTCAGGAACTGCTGGAGATTGGTACGGGAATTGGAGCCGGGGTCGAGG
>CAKXAF010000318.1 GCA_934869045.1 uncultured Nitrososphaerota archaeon
CGGTGGCCACCAAGAGGGTCACGCGGATATCCGGGTTCCCCTCCCGCAGCTCCTGCAGCAGAAAGGGCAGGATGTGGCGGCTGGGAACCGGCCGGGTGTGGTCGCTGATAATGATTGTACAGGTTTTCCTGCCCCGGGCCAGCTCCCGCAGGGCAGGCGAACCGATGGGGTTGGCCATGGCTTCCCGGACCACGCTGTCCTCCGAGCCGGCGGCCTGAAGCCGGCTGATCCGGGATTCCAGAATTTCCGCGCCGGGCGGGATGTCCGCCAGGGTCATACCGGTCCGCCCAAAGGGAATCGTAGCCGTCATCTCTGCGCCTCCATTTCGATTGCTATTTATAAGGAAACAGAATGTGCTATTTTCAGGATAACTGTACCATATTTTCCGAAAAATGCAAGTTGTTCTCGTGCTTTTTTCTGTTTTTCCTAAGACTTTTTTAATTTCTTTATATATATTGACGTTTTTGCAATGCAAAAACGACCAGAGGGACCTCCTCCAGTCTTTTCACCGGCTATTTATTTCTCTATCGGGAATCCGGAAGTTCCCCCAACGCTTTGCCACTCCCGGAACATCCGGCATGCCTGCTCGAAAAGGATCATATGCCCCCGCAGAATCTCCTCATAGGTCTGCTTGAAACCGGGGGCGTCGCGGATACATTCGTTGCTTTCAAAAACCGCGGACACCGCGCCGCATACATGATGCAGGGCGCTGGCCAGGTTGAAGGACGGCGGAGTGGAGCCGCTCTCCCGGGCTGGAATGTCCCGAACCGTAAAGCTCTGCCCCTCCTGACGCGCTGCGGTGTCGCACCGGATGGACAGCTGCCGGATGGCCTCGCTGATTTCCAGCGGGACATAGCTGGTTGACAGCAGGTCGTTGACGGAATTGGTGCCTCCATGGAGGTGCAGGGCGCAGTCCACCAATTCCTCCTCTGCCAGAGCCAGCAAGGCGGCGGTCTCCCGGGCCATGGGACGGAAAAACTGATCGTGCATGAGATTTATGCCGTCATCGTTAAAATATCCACCCAGAAACTCCACTGCGTCCCGGATGGGATGCACTTTTTTGCAGTCAGGCCAGCTGCAGAGGGAGCCGTCAAGCCAGGTTCCCTGGCCCCAGTAACGAAGCTCATCATTGGTGCAGCCGATCATCGCAGCGGGCTTTACCCGCGCGCGCCCGTCGGGATTCATCACCGGAATGATAAGCAGCCGCACGTTTGACGCGGCCTCCAGCATGGCGTCATTGGGACGGCCAGCCAGATCCGCACCGGTTTCCAACAAGGAAATCAGGTTCATCAGCGCCGCTGTCCCTTCCGTTTCCTGGCCGTGCTCCGCACCGACGAGCAGGATGACGGGCTTTTTCCGCCTCCTATCCAGGTAAAAAGTGATATCGTGGGCGCCGCAGGCGGAGCTGTAATTGGCGGAAGGATGCAGCTCCTCCCTTTCTCCATAAGCAAAGAGCCACACCGGGCGGCCGCCCGCCGAATCGGTCAAGCGGCGCACTCCAGCCTTCCGGGCGCGCTCCGCCCAAGCCGAAACGGCGCTTAAATCGGTTTGCCAAAATTCTGGAATCATAGAATCCTCCTTGCTGTCAGACGATGCCGGGCCTGTGCCAGCTACCCCTTGATTGCGCCCAGCATAACGCCTTTCATGAAATATTTTTGCAGGAACGGATACACGCAGAGTACCGGCAGCGTTGACACCACGATGGTGGCGTATTTCACCGCTTCTGAATAGGCCTGGTAGTCCGCCGCGCCGCCTGAAACGCCGGTGTTCATACCCGCAGCTTCCTCGTTGCCGGAGATTAGGATTTCCTTGAGGATCAGCTGCAGCGAATAGTACTGCCGGTTGGTGAGGTAGATGGCCGAGGTCATCCAGTTGTTCCATTTGGTGACGATGAAATAAAGCGCCACCACCGCGATAACCGGAACCGAGAGCGGCACAAAGATCTTCCAAAGGATCGTCCACTCGCTGGCGCCGTCCAGCTCCGCGGACTCCTCCAGAGAATCCGGAATGGAGCGGAAATAGCTCATTACCATGATCATATTGTAGGTGCTCATGGAACCGATCAGGATCTGTGACCAGATCGTGTTCACCAGACCGTAGGTGCGCATGACAATATAGGTGGCGATCAGGCCGCCCCCAAAAAACATAGTGATGATGACCATCGTCATAAAGAATTTCTGGCCCGGAAAGGTCTTGCGGGACAGCACGAAGGCGCCGAGAATACTGAGCAGAAGGCCGATGGCGGTGCCGGAGACAACATAAATCAGCGTGTTGAGATAGGCGCGCCAAATGTTGGGGTTGCGGAATACCAACACAAATGCGTTCAGCGAAAATCCCCGGGGCCAAAGGAGAACCTTGCTCCCGGTATACAGCTGAACCGGGTCGCTGAACGACGCAAAAAGCACGTACAGGCAGGGATAAAGGCAGGCCAGCGTCAGCAGTGAGAGAAAAACCGTATTCAATATGCGGAACACATAATCTGAAGCTTTTTTACTTTCAACCATTCTGATTCCTCCCGTCAGAAAAGGCCCCGCTGTCCAACCAATTTGGACACGCGATCCGCGGTTACCAGCAGGATCAGGTTGATCAGCGACTCAAACAGGCCCACCGCCGTGGTCAGACCGTACTTGGCGTCTGTCAGGCCGCGCCGGTAAATAAACGTGGAAATAACATCCGCCTTTTCGTAGGTAGCGGGATTATAAAGCAGCAGGATCTTCTCACTGCCCACCTGCATGATACTGCCCACCTGCATGATCAGCAAAATGGTGATTGTTGGCATAATACAGGGGATCGAAACATGCCACAGCTTGCGCCAGCGTCCGGCCCCGTCAATGGTAGCGGCCTCATAAAGCGTGGGGTCGACGCCTGCCAGCGCCGCCAGATAGATGATGGAGCCCCAGCCGACTC
>CAKXAF010000319.1 GCA_934869045.1 uncultured Nitrososphaerota archaeon
ATTCCTGAGAGCAAGAAGAATGACGAACTCGCTGAGTATGTTGGCAAGGATGTTGTTCTCGGTGTTCGTCCGGAAAGCCTGAAGGATGAGGAAATGTTCCTCTCCGCTGCTTCTACGGGCATTATCGATTGCAACGTTGAGGTTACAGAGCTGATGGGCGCTGAGACTTATCTCTATCTGACCTGTGCAGGCGTTAATCTGACTGCTCGTGTTTCTCCGCGTTCTACCGCGAGAGCTGGCGATACCATTAAGATGGCTATTGATGTTAACAACATTCATGTCTTTGATAAAGAGACGGAGAAGGTCATCCTCAACTAATTGCTGCAAAAGTTGCACCCCCTGTTTTTCAGGGGGTGTTTTTGTTTGCTGGAAAAATGAAAAAATTTTATTGACAGGATTGGATATGCGTGGTATAATAAATGCCCTTACACATGCGGAAGGAGTGACCAAAATGAAGAAGCAGTTTGTTTTCAGTCGGAGGGTCACTTTTTCGCCAAGGTAAAGACAGGAGTTTGCGGGAAAGCGCCTCTGACTGTGGTCAGAGGCGCTTTTTCTGCCAAAAGGAGGATGAGAATGATTACAGTAGAGCACATCTGCAAATCGTTCCGAGTTGCTCGCCGGGAGGCGGGTATGAAGGCAGCCGTGCGGTCGCTATGGAAGCGGGAGTATAAGGTCATACAGGCTCTGGACGATATCTCCTTTACTATTCCGGATGGGGAAATGGTCGGATACATCGGCCCTAACGGCGCCGGGAAGAGCAGCACGATCAAGGTGCTCAGCGGGATTTTGACGCCGGACAGCGGCCGATGCGAGGTCAATGGCCGCTGTCCGTGGAAGGAAAGGACAGCCCATGTTCAGGAAATCGGAGTCGTTTTTGGGCAGAGATCACAACTATGGTGGGATGTGCCGGTCATCGATTCCTTTGAATTGTTGCGGGACATCTACCGTATTCCGGAGGCGGAATACCGCCGGAATTTTGAGGAGCTGGCAACGCTGCTCAAGCTGGAGGAGATTGTGCGAACCCCGACCCGGCAGCTTTCCCTGGGCCAGCGGATGCGCTGCGAGATTGCGGCCTCCCTGCTCCACAGCCCCAAAGTGCTCTTTCTGGACGAACCCACCATCGGCTTGGATGCAGTTTCCAAGCTGGCGGTTCGGAGCTTTATTTTGGACCGGAACCGGCGGCGGGGGACGACGGTCATCCTTACGACTCACGACATGCAGGATATCGAAGCCCTAGCCCGGCGGATTCTTCTCATCGGGAAGGGGAAAATCCTTCTGGACGGATCACTGGAGGACCTGAAGCGGCATTTTTCCGGTGCGAAAACCATCCGGCTACAGTACGCAGGAGAGCTGCCGCCTCTTTGCGAAGGGCTGCGGCTCCTTCCGGAGAGCGCTGGCGGACAGGCAGTATTGGGATTGGATGCAGCGCAGCTCTCGGCAGCGGACGCCATCCGTTGGCTATCGGAGAGGGTGGAGGTACAGGATCTCTCCGTTGAGGAGATGCCCATTGATGAGATCGTGGCCGGGCTTTACCGGGAGTACCGGATTTAGGGAGGGTATATGAACGAACTTCGAAAGTATGCGTCCCTGTTCCGGATGCGTTTTCTAAACGGCCTTCAGTACCGGGCAGCGGCTCTGGCCGGGCTGGCCACTCAGTTTGCCTGGGGATTTCTGCTGATTCTGCTGTACCGGGCCTTTTACCGGGCCGATCCTGGGGCGTTGCCCATGGAGTTCTCCGCGTTGGTTTCTTACACTTGGCTGCAACAGGCGTTTCTGGCGCTCTATATGACCTGGTTTTTTGAAAACGACATCTTTGAGGCCATAACCGGCGGCAGTATTGCCTACGAGCTCTGCCGGCCGGTGGACCTATATGCCGTCTGGTTTTCCCGCAGCGCAGCGGCGCGGGTGGTGCGGGCCTCGCTGCGTTGTGTCCCGGTGCTGCTGGTGGCGGTGTTATTGCCAGACCCTTTCCGGTTGAGCCCGCCGGCAGAGTGGTGGACCCTGGGACCCTTCCTGCTCTCCATGGTTCTGGGACTGCTGGTCATGGTGGCCTGCACCATGCTGGTGTACATCCTGTCCTTTTACACGATTTCGCCCAGGGGCCTGCGGATCGTGGCCGTGTCGCTGATGGACTTTTTTTCCGGCCAGCTGCTGCCGCTGCCGTTTCTGCCGGACGGCCTGCGGCAGGTGTTGGAGCTGCTGCCCTTCGCCTCCATTCAGAATGTGCCATTTCGGGTCTACAGCGGCGACATCGGCGGAGCGGACGCGCTTATCCGGATCGGTTTGCAGGGCGTCTGGCTGGCCGCGCTGGTTCTGCTGGGCAGGGTGCTGATGCGGCGGGCGCTGATGCGCGTTGTCGTACAGGGGGGCTGAAGATGAAGCTTTTTTGGAAATATTTCACCATCCATCTGCGGAGCGTAATGCAGCATAAGGCATCCTTTTGGATGACCATTTTCGGACAGTTTCTGGGGGCCTTTTCCTCATTCCTCACGGTTTATTTTTTGTTTGACCGCTTCCATCGGGTGGAGGGCTTCACCTTTCCGGAGGTTCTGCTCTGTTTCGGGACGGTGCTGCTGGCCTTTTCGCTGGCAGAGTGCTTTGTGCGGGGGTTCGACACCTTCCCCCAGATGATCGGGAACGGGGAGTTTGACCGGATCCTGGTGCGGCCCCGGGGGCTGGTGTTTCAGATTTTGGCCTCCAAGATCGAATTCACCCGGCTGGGGCGCTTCCTTCAGGCCGTACTGGTTTTTTGCTATGCGATTCCAGCCAGCGGCGTGGACTGGACGTTTCCTAAGGTAGGGGTACTGCTTTTGATGATTGCCGGTGGGACACTGTTGTTTTCCGGGCTTTTTGTGGTGTACGCC
>CAKXAF010000320.1 GCA_934869045.1 uncultured Nitrososphaerota archaeon
CTGCTGGACGGCATCGACGCCAAAGGCGAGATTACCCCGGAGGCCCGGGTACAGGTGGAAACTCTGCTCAAACAGTCCTTCCGGCCCGAATTCCTGAACCGTCTGGACGAGATCGTCTTCTATAAGCCGCTGACTCGGGAGAACATCTTCTCCATCGTAGATCTGCTGATGAATGACCTCCGCAGGCGCCTGGCGGAACAACAGCTGAACGTGACCCTCACCGCCAAAGCCAAGGATTATATCATCGATCAAGGCTACGATCCCATTTATGGCGCCCGTCCGCTGAAGCGGTTCCTCCAGCGCAAGGTGGAGACCCTCATCGGTCGGATGATCATTGCGGATCAGGTCAAACCAAACTCCACCCTGGTCGTGGACTATGACGGCGAAAAGCTCTTTGTCACCGACCAGCTGGGCAGCTGATTTCTCTGCGGGGCTGCATAAACGGCAGTCCCCGCTTTCGAATAGAAGTAAAACCAGGAAAGGAGTTCTGTCCATGTTCGGAAAACCTCAAGAGACCCTGATCATCCCCGTTGAGGGAATGCATTGCGCCCACTGCGCTGCCAACGTGGAAAACGGCCTGAAAAAGGAAAAGGGCGTTTCCGGCGCAAAGGTATCTCTGGAAGAGAAGAATGTCACCGTCACTGGAAAGGGGTTGGATGAAGCCCATCTGAAGGCTGTCATCAACAGCCTGGGATATCAGGCCTGAACCCCAGCCGCCTTTTGTATCCGGAACGCAATGGAGGAAAGAGAAAATATGCCGGGAGGAACGTCTTTTGGGACGTTCCTCTACTTTTTTTGAAAAGACTCCCCCTTTTCCGGCACAATTAGGCATTGCCTGGATTCCCCGGCCATGTTAGAATAGGAATAGAGTTTTCACGGAAGGACCGATCTGCCATGTACAAGCTATACCTCTTCGACCTGGACGGCACCCTCGTCAATTCCCTGGAGGATCTGGCTGACGCCGCCAACTGGATGTTGGAGCAATCCGGATTCCCCACCCACTCTCTGGAGGAATACCGCCGCTTTGTCGGCAACGGCGTCTATAAGCTGGTGGAGCGCGCCCTCCCTGAGGAACGGCGCACCCCTGCCGGGGTCACCGCCCTTAAGGCGGTATTTGACACCCGCTACCAAGCCCATTGCATGGACAAAACCCGCCCCTATCCCGGCATTCCTTTCCTGCTGGCAGAGTTGAAAAAGCAGGGAGCAGATCTGGCCGTCCTTTCCAATAAGTCCGACGCCTTTGTCCGGCAAATCGTGGAGGGCCTGTTCGGAAACAGCCTGTTCTGCGCGGTCCGCGGCCAAAGGGAAGGCGTTCCAAAAAAACCCGCCCCCGATGGTGTCTGGAGCCTTTTGGAGGAAAGGGGAATCGCCCGGGCGGATACGCTTTTCATCGGCGATTCCGACGTGGACATTGAAACCGCTCAAAACGCCGGGCTCCGTTCCGCCGGGGTCATCTGGGGATTCCGCGGCAGGGAGGAGCTGACCGCTGCGGGGGCTGATTATCTCGTCACGGATCCGCTTCAGATACTGGATCTGTAAAAGAAACCGACGGAGAAAGCAATCCTTGTTTTCTCCGTCGGTTTTTGATTTGGAACCGCTTCCTATTCCTCCGTTTTCAGCTCCGGCATCGGAGTCTCAGTCCCCTTCAGGATCGGATACTCCGTCACCATGATGTTATGCACGAAGTCCAGACTGTTGCAATAGTTGTTGTAAATCTTCTCCTTGGAGCCGTCGGCGGTTCCTCCTAAGGCCCGGACGCAGAGGAACACGTCCTCCTTCAATCCGTTGATACCCATCCGCTTGCCCAGCCGGGTACCGTTGAGGATCAGCTTATCGCCCTGTATGGTATCCGTCTGCTCCGGATACAGCTCCTCCAGGTTCACGAAGATTCCATCGCCGCTGTTGTCCACCATCGCATCATAAACGCCTTGGTCCATTATAAAGATCAGTTCATCTCCTGCGGCCATGACCGCCATGAACTTCTGCATATTGACCATGTTCATCTGGGGATCCAGCGTTGTGTCTTCCGAATAATCCAGCGTCATCTCGTCGTACATGACGTTGACCTTTCCGTCGCCGTTATAGTCCTCAATGTACTTTGCCAGATCGCCGGCGATATCCTGGTTCACGGCGCTGTACGCATATTTGGACGCCGTCGCTACGGACAGGTCGTACTTGGTCCCAAAAAACAGATCCTTGATCAGCCAGGCGCCAAAAATTACAACCAGAACCGTCACCCACGTAGCAGTCTTATAATGGTACCAGTAATTTTTCCACTTTTCCCGAAAGGTTTTGGGGACAATTTTCTCTTCCTTCTCAAAAAATTCAGTCGTATCTGCGCCTTTGTTTTCCGCAGCCGCCCGCTGCATTTTTTTCAGTTCAATCAGCTCGCGAAGTTCCCGCTGCTGCGGATCAATATACGGATCCTTCTTTTTCTTCGCCATGGGGATGCCTCCCTGTTGCCGGCGCACGTTTTGCGGCGCACGTTTTCATATAGATTTAGTGAACCACAAAAATGTTACGTGAGTTTGAAAAAACAGTCAATTTTCGCAACAAAGATGCAAATAATTTTGAAAAATTACCGACCGGCCGTATGCTCCACTCTATGCGCACGGCAGTTATTGAAATAATCGTCCAGCAACATGATGTCAAATTCTCGAATGATGTCCTTCACCGTCCGGTCCGTTCCCTCATAGGTCAGCATGACAGCCCCAATGTGCCCAGGATCGTGAATGATCAGCCGGTCGCCGTACTTTTCCTTTGCCGCCCGGTATTTCGGTCCGTTCCTGTCGATATGAACCAGCGCGTAATCCAGATTGACCTTTCCAGTGATAAAGTTGTAGTAATTGG
>CAKXAF010000321.1 GCA_934869045.1 uncultured Nitrososphaerota archaeon
GCCACAGCCATATGGAGCGATACGCAGAGCCGGAGTCGGTGGATGCAATCGTTTTCAACTTCGGCTATCTGCCCCGAGGCGACCATCGGATTTTTACCCGGGCGGAGACCAGCATCGCCGCCATCGAGCAGGGGCTGCGCCTTCTCAGGCCGGGTGGCGTGATGAGCCTGTGCATCTATTACGGAGGCGACAGCGGCTTTGAGGAAAAGGACGCGCTGCTGGAATATCTGCGGGGTATCGACAGCAGGGCGTTTACCGTTCTGGTCACGGAATTTTGGAACCGGCCCAACAATCCGCCCATACCGGCGTTTATTTTAAAGGGAATCTAGGAGGAAGCTCATGAAAATTCTGCTGACAGCGTTTGACCCGTTTGGCGGTGCATCTGTCAATCCCGCCTGGGAAGTCGTTTCCCGCCTGAAGGAGGACTGGAACGGGCACGAGATCCGAAAGCTTCTGGTTCCCACGGTGTTTGGCGCCGCGGAAGCGCTGGTGAACGGCATGGCGGCACAGTGGCAGGCCGATGCGGTGGTCTGTGTTGGCCAGGCCGGGGGACGGTACGAGGTGTGTTTTGAACGTGTTGCCATCAATCTGGATGACGCCTCCATTCCTGACAACGAGGGAAACCAGCCGCGGGACGCCTCCATCACACCGGGAGGCCCCAATGCCTATTTTACCAATCTGCCGGTCAAAAAAATGGCGGAGGCCGTTCGAATGGCAGGCGTGCCGGCGGCGGTCAGCGACACAGCTGGCACATTCGTCTGTAATCACCTGTTTTACCGGGTGATGGAGGAGATCGAGACACATTTCCCCTTGCGGCGGGGAGGATTTATCCATCTCCCGTTTTTGCCCGCTCAGGTAGTTTATCGTTCCCATATGCCCTCTCTGGCTCTGGAGAGTCAGGTGCTTGCGCTGGAGACCGCTCTTGCGGAATTCCTCCGATATCAGGGATTGTGATCTGTATAGCGGACAAAAATTCAAACAGCAGGGAAGGAAAAAATTATGGAAAAGATCTCAGAAAAAGATCGGGAAATACTTCGGGAGCTGGCCCAGCGGCAGGCAGACCTTGCGAATTCGCCGGATAACCAGCAGATCCTGAAGAAGTGGAAAAGTCTCGCCGCCGGAAAGAGGGAAACACCGACCGTGAGACTGCTTTTTTCCAATTTCCCTCACGAAGTGGTAACCCCCCGCCTGAGATGTTCGGGAGCTCGTGCGCGGGAGATTGAGAGCGTTCTGCTAAGCGTAATGGTGGGACGGGAGCTCTTTGATGATGATACGCCGGTTTCTCCTACGTTCGATATCGGATGGCGGACAGAAGTCTCACTGTTTGGCATCCGCCCGCAGATTACCCGCACAGATGGCGGGAAATCAATGGGATTCCATATTGATCCGGTTATTCAGGACCTTGGGGAGGAAATCGGCAAGCTGGACGGCGGCTATTTCCGGGTGGATCGCGAGGGGACCCGGAATTATGCTGCGCTGGTGCAGGATATCCTGGGGGATATTCTTCCGGTCCGGATGGTTATGGGCAGCCTGCCGGGAGCGATGACCAACCCGCTGGTCCATCTGATGGGGATGGAGTCCTATTATTGTTCGATGTTTGATTATCCGGAGGAGCTTCACAAAGCAATGGACATGGCCTGCGCCGTGTATGAGCGTTACTATGATTTTCTGGAGAAGGAAAAGCTCCTGCTTCCGACCAATGGGATCAGCCCTGTTGCTCAGGAGAGCTTTGCCTTCACCGATGAACTGCCCGCTGACCATGTTACGAAGACAACGGAGTGCTGGGGCTTTTTGGAGTCACAGGAAACGACAGCGGTGTCTGCGGCAACTTTTGGCGAGTTCGTCTATCCCTATCAGGATCGTCTGGCCAAACGGTTTGGCTTGCTTTCCTATGGGTGCTGTGAACGGGTAGACGCCATTTTTCCGGAATACCTGTCCAAATGGAGCAATCTGCGCAAGCTGTCTGTATCACCGTTTAACCACGAAGAGCAGGTCGGGGAGTACCTGAGAGGGAGCCGGATTGTTTATTACAGCAAACCGCGGGCGGAGTATGTGACGAACCCCGGACCGCTGGATGAGGACGCAATCCGGGAGTGCTTCAAGGGGATTGCCCTGGCTTCCAGCGGATGTCTGTTGGAGGTGGCGCAGCGCGAAGTCGGCACGATTTTTGGAGACTATACCCGCGGCAGACGTTACGTTCAGCTGGCGAAAGAAACCATCGAGAAGTTCTGGAAGCCGTAAGCGGGCGAAGCGTCTCCTTTTACGGACAGCGAAAGGTACACCGGAGCGGCTGCGCAGAAAGAATTTATATGAAAATGCTGCCCAATATTCTGCGGCGATTGCAGATATTGGGCAGCATTTTATTGGGTTTTGGGATCTTTCCAAAAGAGGCTGCGGTCAGATGACGATGGATGAAGAAAAATTATGCGCAGAAAGGGGTTGTACAAATCAGAAAGATGTACTATCATATATATGGATGCATCTACATCTAATTGGTACAGGAGGAGCTTTATGGATAAAACGGAACGGCAGATCACCAAAATTGCCCGGGAGGCGGCCAAGCTTACGGTACAAACTATGCGGGCGGATGGCATCGGGACGGCAGAGTTCGATTTCATCCACCTGGTCCGTCATCATCCCGGTATTACGCAGGCGGAAATCCGTAAGGCGCTGAAGATTGACAAGGGGGCGGCGGCCCGGCGGGCGGCCAGCCTGGAGGTGAAGGGGTATCTGGTACGGCAGCCGAATCCCGCCGACGGACGCAGCCAGCTGTTGTACGCCACGGACAAGGCGGAGG
>CAKXAF010000322.1 GCA_934869045.1 uncultured Nitrososphaerota archaeon
GTGCTCCAGCGCTCCTGGCCGGGCTTGGCGCAGAGAATCTGCCCGGAGACAATTGGATGAGGCTTCCCATCCAGCCAGGATACACCGCCGGGCTCAATGGGCAGCTCGATTTCGTAGGATGTGACGTGACGCGGCGTAGTTTCCGTCATGCCGGGGAAGCACTGACGGCTGTCGAACCGTCCGAGAGCGGTGATTTCCGGCAGAAGCAGGCTCATAGCGATCACCTCAAAAAATAAGATTTCGATAGGATAGAATAAAATTTTGCTAGGAATTTTCTCAATTATTTCCTATAATTTGTAGGAAAGGAAAAATCCTTTTAAGAACATCTTATAATAAAAAATCAAAAATGTAAAGTCTAAAAAGGAGAAGTGCCATGAAAATCACCTATTTGGGCCAGGCCGGCCTTTTGCTGGAGACCGGCGGTCTTTCTATCCTCGTGGATCCCTACCTGTCCGACAGCGTGGAAAAAATCAATCCCAGGAACCGGCGGCGGATTGCTGTGGCTCCATCCTTTTTGAAGCTGCGCCCGGATGTACTCCTCTGCACTCACAATCATCTGGACCATCTGGACCCGGAGACCCTTGCCCACTACTTCACGCCGGAGGCACGGATGACCGTTCTCGCCCCTTCCGGGAGCTGGGAGAAGCTCCGCGCCTACGGCGGAGACAGCAACTACGTCCTCTTCGACCGGCATACAGAATGGACGGAAGACGGCATCCGCTTCACCGCCGTTCGGGCCGTCCACTCCGACCCGGGGGCCATCGGTGTTATCGTGGCCGCCGAAGGAAAACGCTGGTACATTTCCGGCGACACCCTTTACAGCCGGGAACTGCTGGAGGACTTATCCGGCCCCTTCGAGGCGGTATTTCTGCCAGTCAATGGGGCAGGCAACAACATGAATATGGCCGACGCCGCCCGGCTTGCCGCCCAATTGGACGCAAAATATGTGGTTCCCATCCACATCGGCCTCTTTGACGGACTGAAAGGCGAGGACTTTCCCGCTCCCAACCGAGTTTTGGCGGAAATTTACCGGGAAATTCGTTTCCCAGAGGAGGAAAACCGATGAAAGTTACCGACGTAAAAGCCTTTGCGGTTGACTGCTTCCGCACCAACTGGGTCTTTGTCAAAATTTACACCGACCAAGGCGTCACCGGTGTCGGAGAAGCTACCCTGGAATACAAGGAGCATGCCCTTCTGGGAGCGGTGGACCACATCCGGGACTACCTCATCGGCAAGAATCCCCTGGACGTGGAAAAGCACTACCACGACATTTACCGGGATGCCTACTGGCGGGGCGGAGCGGTGCTGATGAGCGCCCTTTCCGCCGTGGAATGCGCCCTCTGGGACATTCTGGGCAAGCATCTGGGCGTGCCGGTTTACCAGCTGCTGGGCGGCCGGGTCAACGATCAGGTGCGCATCTACGTCAACGGCTGGTTTGCCGGGGCGAAAACGCCGGAGGAGTTCGGTGAAAAGGCGAAAATTGCCGTCCAGAGGGGCGTCACAGCCATGAAATGGGATCCCTTCGGGAAAAGCTATCTGGAAATCTCCAACAAGGATCTGGACACCGCCCTGCGCTGCGTGGATGCGGTTCGGTCGGCGGTAGGGCCGGAGGTGGACCTGCTCATCGAGGGCCACGGCCGGTTCAACGTTCCCACCGGCATCAAAATCGCCAAGGAGCTGGAACCCTTCAAGCCCATGTTTTTTGAGGAACCGGTCCCGCCGGATAATCTGGAGGCGCTGAAGGCTGTCCGGGACAAATCCCCGGTAGCCATCTCCGCCGGAGAGCGGCTCTACACGCTCCGCTCCTACAAGGAGCTCTTTGAACTGCGGGCAGCGGACTACATCCAGCCCGACGTCAGCCACGCGGGCGGAATCATGGAGCTAAAAAAGATCGCCGCTGCCGCGGAAGCCTATTACATTCCCTTCGCCCCCCACAATCCCAGCGGCCCCGTGGCCAACGCCGCCACCCTGCAGCTGGCCGCCTGCTGCCCCAATTTCTCCATTCTGGAGATCATGTACAGCGACGTAGATTGGCGCAGGGATGTCACCGATGAAGCTTTGGAATACGCGGATGGTTATCTGAAGATCCCCGACCGCCCCGGCCTGGGCATCGAGATCAACGAGGAGGCCTGTCTGGCTCATCCCTATCAGCCCCACACTCTGCGGCATTATACCGGCGCGCTTACTGACATCCGGCCGGCCAAAACCGAATTTTATTTTTAGGAGGTCCCTATGAAACCATCCGTACTGGTCACCGGCGCCGCCAGCGGCACTGGCTACGCCATCGCCCGGCGCTTTGCCGTGGAAGGCTACGACGTTTTTATCACCAGCCGGGAGGCAGAGAAGGCGGAGGCGGCCGCGGCGCGGCTGGCCGCAGAGACCGGCGTTTCCGCTGCGGGATATGCCCTTCCCGCCGGCAGCGAGGAACAGACCACGGAGCTTTTCGGCCATATCCGGCGGAAGGGGTACCTCTTGAGCGCCCTGGTCCTCAACGCCGCCAATCTGGGCATCGGCCAGGACGCACTCACTGTCCCCCTGGAGGATTTCCGGACAGTCATCGATACCAACATGATCTGGAACTTTTCCATTGCCCGCCAAGCCGCCCTCCAGATGAAGGAGGCCGGCGGAGGGGCTATCGTCTTTATCACATCTAACACCGCCTACCGGGCCATCCCCGGACGAGTGGCCTACGGAGCCTCCAAAAGCGGGATTCTGGGGATGATGCGCTCCCTGGCGCTGGACTGGGGGCAATACGGCATCCGGGTCAACTCGGTGCTCCCC
>CAKXAF010000323.1 GCA_934869045.1 uncultured Nitrososphaerota archaeon
CAGCTGCATGCCTGGTGGGTTATTGAAGAGCCAGTTCGATCCACTTTTGAGCGATCAGTGCGTGACCGGCCGGGGTGGGGTGAACGCCGTCCGCCGACCAGAAAGCTGGTTTTTGGTGGAGACAGGCGGCCGCAAAAATCCCGTCCATGGGAAGATAGGCGTCGGCCAATTCCATGGCGGCTTGGCGGCAGGCCATGATCTTCGGGTTCAGATCTTCCCGGAAGGCTTCCCGCTCTGCGCTGACATGGAGCAGAAACGGTTCAATGAGCAGAATCTTCAACTCCGGATCGGCCTCTTTTGCCTCTCGCAGCATGGCGGTCAGCCGGTTGTAGTAATCCTCTGCGGAAGTCGGATCATTCTCATCATAGCGCCGCCACGTATCGTTGATGCCAATCAGGACGGAGAGAAGGGCGGGCTTCAGATCTAGGCAGTCCTCTTTCCAGCGGGCGGACATTTCCAGAGTCCGGTTTCCGGAAACCCCCCGGTTTATAAAGGAAAGGTTCCAATCCGGGTGTGCAGCGCTCAACAGATTGGCAATCAAGTATGGGTAGCCGCCCCCCAGGCTCACGGTTGGGTCGGGGGAACCTGTGCGCCCTGCGTCGGTGATGCTGTCACCCTGGAAAAGAACGGTGCTGTTTTTCTTCAAAAGCATGGATGGACACCTCGCTGACAAAATTTTTTAAAAATACTCCTTTTTGTCAAAAGTCAAGAGTATTTTTGGCTTTTCTGAAGAAATCCCAAAAAGGCGCTTATTTCGCATTATCCACGATCAAAGTGGAGGTATCTCCCTTTTTCATGCGGCTTTCCAGCTTCTTCACAAGCTCCTTAAAGCTCGTGCTGGAATTTGTGGCCCCGGCAACCGCGTCGACATCGTCCGGATTCTGTTTGGAGAGAAGGCTGTCCTCCAGCTTCTGGGTATAATCCGCGGGATAGGTTTCGTAGCCTGCGCCGGTATAGGCTGCTTTGTACTCCTCGTCTTCGGTCTTTTTCCCGCCGTCCTCGTTAAGGGCGTCAAATTCGACGGCAGTAAATTTTCCGCCGGATACTGTCACAGTGACATATTCTGTCCAGCCGTGATCGTCGGCGTTTTTGTATTGAGCCTTGTAGGTGCCGTCCTTATACGAGCCAGAATCCTGGCAGCCGGTGAAGAGCGCGGCGGCGGTGATGGCTGCAAGCAGAGAAATCAAAACTTTCTTCATTACAAAATCATCCTTTCATGGGTTGCGTCGCAGCGGAAAGATCCTTGCCCTCCACTTGCAGACTCAGTCAAAAAATAAATATTTATTTTTGAATTGATTATATCAAACTTGTACTGGAAAAGCAAGCCTTTTTCCAAAATACTTTACAGGATGGCCGCTGCATTATTTCCGTGGTCTTTTGGGGATAACCTTGACAAAATAGTGAAAAAATAATATCATGGTACTGGGTTTGTCAACAAAATGAAATTTTAATGAATGGAAAGGGGGCATTCCCATTCGGAAATCCCGGATTGTACTGCTGGCGTTGGCGCTTCTGGCAGCTGGGGCGCTGATTTGGCTGCTCGTCCGGCAGCAGGAGGAACAGCGGCTTGCCGCTTCTAGTGTCCCCCAGCAGGAGATTGTTTATACAGGCGAAGAGTTCCTAATGGATACCTTCATAACGCAGCGCGTATATGGAGAGGACGGGGAGGATACGGTTCTCGCGGTCAACCGGCTGCTGCAGGATATGGAGCAGGTGTTTTCCAATTATCTTGCTGACTCGGAGATCAGCAGGGTGAATGCCGGCGCGGGTATCGCGGCAGTGGAGGTTTCTGAGGAAACCTTTGGAGTGATTCAGCGCTGTTTGGAGCTTTCTGCCGCTTCCGGCGGGGTCTTCGACATAACCATTGCGCCTTTGGTCAAACTATGGGGTATTACCTCTGAAAATCCAAAGGTCCCCGGTGCGGATGAGATCGGCAATGCGCTCAGCTACGTTGGATATGACCAGGTCATCCTGGATGCGTCCGCCCATACGGTCTCTATGCCGCGTCCGGGCATTTCCATGGATCTCGGCGCGGTTGTCAAGGGATATGCTGCCGAAAAATGCCGGGATATTTATGAAGAGGCCAATGTGACCGGTGCGTTGGTATCCCTGGGAGGAACCGTGGTTGCAGTAGGAACCCATTCGGACGGGACGCCGTTTCAGATCGGCCTGCGGGACCCCAAAGGCGGATCCAATGACATCTTCGGCGTGCTCAGCGGAGAAGAACGGATCATTGCGACCTCCGGCGGGTACGAGCGTTATTTTGAACAGGACGGCAGGCGCTATGAGCACATTCTGGACCCTCGGACCGGCTATCCGGCGGAGACGGATCTGATCAGCGTGACGGCAGTGAGCGCCGACGGCTTGCTGGCGGACTATTTGTCCACAACGCTATACATGTTGGGCAGTGAAGTGTTGGAAGAAAACCTCAACCGGACAGAATTCAGCGTGATCGCCGTGAAAACAGACGGAACGATTTTGATTTCCGAAGATTTGAGGGAACGCTTTACTTTAAAAGAAGAGTCGGGTTATTCGTTTGCGTCCTAGCGTAGGACAGCGGGGAGGCCGTATGATTGGAAAACCCTCAAAGCGGCGCTGGTGGATTGCTGCAGGCGGCACGGTTGTGGCGGCGGTCTTTCTGCTTTGCTGGCTGTTCCTCCGGCCAGAAGGCGCAATGGCGCGGATTACTTACGACGGGGAGGTTGTCATGACAGTGCGGCTGGACCAAGACCGGGAATTTGCGTTGGAGCAGGAT
>CAKXAF010000324.1 GCA_934869045.1 uncultured Nitrososphaerota archaeon
GTCAAGGGCAGCCAAGCTGCGCTCTACTTCACCTGCAAAATCCACATGGCCGGGGGTGTCGATTAAATTGATGTACGCGTCCCGGCAGGTTAATCTTGACGAAGCAGAGCGGACAGAAATTCCTCTTTTTCGTTCGATTTCCAGCCAATCGGTTTGAGCAGTGCCGTCATCCACGTTTCCAGCTTTCCGAAGGGAGCCGGAATCATAGAGCAACCGCTCCGTCAGAGTAGTTTTTCCAGCATCGACATGGGCTAGAATGCCCAGGTTGTAAATCGCGTATTCCAGAAAGAGCGCTCCTTCCATGTTGACCATTTCCTGTTTACGATTATACCGAATTTTGCATCGGGATTCAAGAGAAGTTCGGAAAAAGGCTTTCTTTCCAGCGGAAAACTTGCTATAATAAGCTTAAAAGTGGTTTGGAAAGGTGTGAGATCTATGGAATTGTGGATTGCTGGATATGGCTCTTCTTCGTCCAGATCTGTTGCGCGTGTCTGTATTGCGGACGGACGCGTTGAGACCCTTTGGGAGACGAAAATCGAAGCGTCTTCCTATATGGATTTTTCTGACAATCTTTTATTTGTTATCAGTGAGTGGGAAAGGGGGAGCGCTATCCGGCTGCTGACTCCAAATGGGCATAGCTTTGAACAGCGGGACAGTGTTGAGATCCCGGGAGGGCAGCTGTGCCACATCACATATTTGCCGCGGCAGCATGTTCTGCTGGGAGCCTGCTATGGGTGCGGCGATGTCTTTTCTATTGCAGTAGATCCCTCCACGGCCTCTTTTGGCAAGCTGCTGACGTATCAGAAGCAGGGACGAGGCGAGGAGTGTTCGATTGGTTCCACACGGGCGCATAGTATTCTGGTAAACCGGGAGGAAACAATAGCTGTATCTGCGAATATCGCGTTGGACAGGCTTTACCTTTACAATTTGCATGAGGGGAAATTGGAGGATGAACGATTCGTTTCCCTCCCAAAAGGCGTTGGACCCCGGCACTTTGTCTGGAGGGAAGACCTGCATAAAATTTATGTAATTACAGAGTATTCTAATGAAATCATAACGATTCAAGCTGAAAAAAGCAGGATTTCCTATCTGTCAAGTCAATCGACTTTACAGGATGATTTTGAAGGAGAAAGCTATGGCTCCACTCTGGTGTGTTCCGCAGATGGGCAGTATTTGTATGCGGGCAACCGCGGTGAGGATACCATCGCCGTTTTCTCCGTCGACCAGGAAGGCGGCCTGATGAAAACCGGCAGTTTTTCTTGTGGCGGATGCTGGCCACGGGATTTGGCGCTTGTAGACAGTGGCCGTTTCCTGGCAGTGGCTAATCAGAGAAGCAATGCCGTCATGCTGCTGCCGCGTGATCCGGATACCGGTGCCCTAGGCGAACCGTGTCTGACCATTCCACTGGATGGTGCATCTTACGTTCAGGATACTGCAAAATAGAAGGAGGACCCATCATGAGAATTCAATATCTCGGAACGGCTGCAGCCGAAGGATGGCCTGCGGTTTTTTGCCATTGCCCTTTTTGTGAGGAGGCACGCCGCCGCGGAGGGCGGGATATCCGCACCCGCTCACAGGCATTGATTGAGGAGGATCTGTTGATTGATTTTCCGCCGGACAGCTATCTGCATAGCCTGCAGCAGGGGATCGATCTTTCTGCAGCCAAATATCTGTTGCTTACCCATTCCCATATGGATCACATGTTTCCTCAGGAATTGGTTTTGCGGGGAGGCTGCTATGCGCACAAGATGGTCTCTCCGGATCTGCACATCTTCGGGTCCTCCTGTACCAAAGCGGCATTCGACCGTTTCAGCGAACCTGAGCTGGAGCAGGAGATCGCGAAGCATCTGCACTGGCATATCCTGGAGCCTTTTGAGCCAGTGAAAGCGGGGGATTACCAGGTGACCGCGCTGCCGGCCAATCATATGCCCAGCGGACAGGCGCTGAATTACCTGATTCAGAAGGATGGGAAAACCTTACTTTACTGGCACGACACCGGATGGCCTTTTGAATCCGTATTTGACTATCTTGTGAGGGCAGGAATCCATCCCGATTTGGTTAGTATGGACTGCACCAGTGGTCCCCAGGAAGAGGGGCCTCAAGGCGGACATATGGGGATCCCGGACAACCGCAAAGTGAAAGACCGGCTGGAGGCAGAGGGGATTTGCAGCGGCCAGACGGTCTATGTCATCAATCATTTTTCCCATAACGGGGGACTGCTATACGACGAATTATGCGAAATGGTTCGTAAAGACGGATTTTTGGTCTCTTTTGACGGTCGAATCGTGGAATATTAGTTAGGGTTCGTATACGGCGCCAAGGGCGCTGGCAAGAAGCACGGCCTGTTCTAAGTCGATTTTTGCTCCCTTTAGGTTTATCTCTAAAAGGTTTGTTTCCGCAATGCAGCTTCCCCGAAGGTCTGCATTGCGGAAACTGGAACCAGTCAGATTGGCGCCGCGAAAATTGCAGCGGGTTACCGTTGATTTATCAAAATTGGAGCCGCATAAATCCGCCTGTTCAAAATTGATATCTTCCAGATGGGTATTATGAAAGTCCAATTCCTGAATCAGCGTGTAGGACCAGTCCCCGGCACGGATTTGGAAGGCTGTGCAGTCGCATTCCTCAAAGGTCGTGCCGGTCATTTTACAGTCATCGAAAAAGGCGGCAAAGCAGTTGGCGTATAGAAAACGACAGTTCAAAAACGCACAACGAACTACCGTAACGCCATTAAACGCCGTCGCTGTAAAAT
>CAKXAF010000325.1:0-2435 GCA_934869045.1 uncultured Nitrososphaerota archaeon
GTTATCGGCGGCTCCTGGGGGCTTTCCGACGCGGTCAAGGCGGCGGGGAAACTTCGGCTTTCCATGTCTCGGATGACCTTTCCCCATCAACTGGCCCGGGTCATGCTGCTGGAACAAATTTACCGGGCGTTTTCCATTGCGTCCGGAGGAAAATATCATAAATAATTGCTGATTCTTTCGCGGGAAACCGCGTTCTTTGGAGGTTTTACGTTTGATTCGTGAAGATTTGAGAAATATTGCCATCGTCGCCCACGTTGACCACGGCAAAACGACCCTGGTAGACGAGATGCTCAAGCAAGGCGGCGCCTTCCGGCAGAACCAGGTGGTGGAGGATCGCGTCATGGACTCCAACGATTTGGAGCGGGAGCGCGGCATCACCATCCTCGCTAAAAATACATCCTGTACCTATAACGGCGTCAAGATCAACATCATCGACACCCCCGGCCATGCCGACTTCGGCGGAGAGGTGGAGCGCGTTCTCAAAATGGTGGACGGCATCCTGCTCCTGGTGGACGCCTTCGAGGGGCCCATGCCTCAAACGCGATTCGTTTTGCAGAAGGCCATGGAACTGGGGCACAAGATCATTGTGGTCGTCAACAAGATCGACCGCCCCGACGCCCGGCTTTACGACGTGCAGGAGGAGGTTCTGGAACTGCTGATGGATCTGAACGCCAGCGACGAACAGCTGGACAGCCCGGTAGTGTTCTGCTCCGGCCGGGACGGCACCGCGTCCTTTGCACCGGAGATCAAGGGGACAGACCTGCGGCCGCTATTTGACAAGATCGTTGAGCACATCAATCCGCCGGAGGGTGACCCGGAGGGAGCTTTCCAGATGATGGTTTCCGCCATCGACTACAATGAATACGTGGGCCGCATCGTTATCGGCCGCGTTACCCGCGGCACAGTCCGGCAGGGACAGGAAGTCGCCGTCTGCGATTACCACAATCCGGAAACCCATTACAAGGGCAAGGTCGTTTCCCTTTATGAGATTGACGGCCTGAAGCGGGTTCCCTGCGAGAGCGCCAAGATGGGTGACATCGTCTGCATTTCCGGTATCGAGCAGGCCACCATCGGTGAAACGCTGTGCGACGTGGGAGCGGAGGAGCCGTTGGTATTCTCCAAGATCTCTCAGCCTACGGTAGAGATGACCTTCTCCGTCAACAACTCGCCTTTTGCCGGGCGGGAGGGGAAATACGTCACCTCCCGGCAGATCCGGGAGCGGCTTTACAAGGAGCTTTTGAAAGACGTTTCCCTGAAGGTCCACGACACCGATTCTACGGACAGTTTCCTGGTGGCTGGGCGCGGGGAGATGCACCTGTCCATCCTCATCGAGACCATGCGGCGGGAAGGGTACGAGTTCCAGGTTTCTACCCCCCATGTTCTGTTCAAGGAAGTGGACGGCGTGAAGTGCGAACCCATCGAACGGCTGGTCATTGACGTGCCGGAGGAATCTGTGGGTTCGGTCATGGAAAAAATGGGAACCCGTAAAGGCGAGCTTCAGCATATGACCCCCCAAGGCAGCCGGATGAAGCTGGAATTTCTCATTCCTGCCCGCGGGTTGTTCGGGTACAAGAACGAATTCCTCACCGATACCAAGGGCGAGGGCATCATGGCGTCGGTGTTTGACAGCTACCAGCCCATGAAAGGCGAGATCCCGCGCCGGAACGTTGGCTCCCTGATCGCCTTTGAAACCGGTACCGCTGTCACTTACGGCCTTTACAACGCCCAGGAGCGCGGCCAGCTGTTCATTGGCGCCGGTACGGAGGTTTATGAAGGTATGGTTGTCGGACAGTCTCCCAAGGGTGAGGATTTGGTGGTCAATGTCTGCAAGAAAAAACAGATGACCAACACCCGGGCTTCCGGCTCTGACGACGCGCTGCGGCTGGTTCCTCCGAAAGAGATGAGTCTGGAGCAGTGCATTGAGTACATTGACGAGGATGAGTTAATTGAGGTAACGCCTCAGAACCTGCGGATCCGCAAGGCGATCTTGGATAAGGCGCTGCGCGCGAAGGCAAAGAGCCGGGCGCAGGGATAAGGAAAACCTGATAAAAGAGAAAAAAGTTTCCCCCCAATTTCCCAAAAATTGGGGGGGAAACTTTTTGCGTCAACGGAAACATTCCGGGGCAATGAGCGCGGGGTCATAGATAACTTTGGCGTGGTTCTCCAGCAACAGCTCATCAGAGAGGATTTTTCCTGTGGATTTGAGGCATACCCGGCGGAAGAGTTTATTATGGCGGTAAACGCCGTCCGGTTCCCGGGTGAACCAGGACTCTTCCTCCCGGATGTGGAAACTCTCCTGGAGGGGCGCGGTGGTTCGCAGCTCCCCGTTGAGGAATTGTTCGTCCAGCCAGATTACCAGCTGAAAGGGCTGCGCCGTGTCGTTGCGGAAACGGTAATCCCGGTAATTGTAGAGAATGGACGTGCCTGAGCCAAAG
>CAKXAF010000325.1:2445-2744 GCA_934869045.1 uncultured Nitrososphaerota archaeon
CCAAAGGGAACCTTCCGGCCAATGTCGGGAAAGAGGTCGACTCCATTGTGATGGTGGTGTTCCGTGACGGTCAGCGGGGAATGGAGCACCATCCAGTGGATGAGATTGGTGAACTGGCACATCCCGCCGCCGATCCCAGAGGAAGGAACACCGTTCCGAATGGTCAGCCCTTCCCGATAGCCCTTACGGGCGGTACAATTGCCTGCCAGCCGCCAAAAGGAAAAGGTTTCGCCGGGGCGGATCAGAATTTTGTCCACATGGGGAGCAACCAGCGCAAGGTTGACCGCCTTGTTTTCCTG
>CAKXAF010000326.1 GCA_934869045.1 uncultured Nitrososphaerota archaeon
GCTGGGAGGTTATGACACACTGGCTCTCAAAGTGGTTTTCTCGGACAATCCGGATGACCTCTTCCTCCAGATTTCTCTCCCGGCCGGTGGATTTTAGTTCAATGTTCAGAAAGGCCTTGCCATCTGCAAACTGGACGGCTTCTTCCAGGGTGGGGATCCGTTCACCGGCAAATTCCGCAGAAAACCAGCTGCCCACGTCGTAGCACTGCACCTCCTCCCAGACAGCCTCCCAGACATTCTGGTCCACACCGGCGGTCCGGCGGAAATTGCTGTCGTGGAGAATGATGATGGTCCCATCGGCCAGCTGCTGGACATCCAGCTCAATACAGTCCGCCTGGGCATCTACAGCCGCCTGGAAGGCCGCCATCGTGTTCTCCGGTGCGCGGACGGAGTTTCCACGATGGGCCGTGATACGAGGCTGCTGCAGTGCCTCCAGTGTCCCAAAACGGCCGCCTTCGATTTCTGGAAGGATGTAGCTGACGCTCATGACAGACACCAACAAAAGCATCGTGACCCCAATCCCCCAGTTCCGGTGCAGATGGGCAGTCCGGGGCGGAATCCCCAGCTCCCGGGGCCTGGGGCTCCGTTCCCGTTTCAGCTCCTTGAGGCGGTAAAACTCACTGCTGACGGCAGTGAAGGCAATGGGAATGGTCAGGCAGGACCCGACGATCAGGAGAAGGATGTTAATCCAGTGAAACGCCTCCAGGAAAGCCGTCATTCCCATACTTCCGGGGACGAAGATCCGGGATACCAGAAAAGCCGTTCCCAGAAAAAGCAGATAGAGCAGAAGCAATCCCCCGTGGGCAGCCGCCTCCCAGAACAAAATCCTGCCAAGAGTCGGAAGGTACCGTCCGCGGATCAGCTGGGAGCTGGCGCGACAGGATTCTCGGAACGGCTTGCGCTCCAGAACAAAGTAGTGGATGCTAAAGATCCAGCGGACCGCCAGAAAAAAGAAGATCGTAAGGAATCCCAGGCAGCCCCAAAAAAGGATCCGCCGGTGAGCGATATACTGTACAATAAAGTCCGGTATGCGGATCGTCGTGAGATAGCCGGAAACCAAAGCAAAATTGGTAAGCGGGATGACCAGCACCAAAAACGGTACCATCAGCAGGTTCCGCGGACGGAAAACCCTTCCGGCACAGCGGAGAGAGGATGCAAAAAGCTGCATCGGCCGCGGAGATTTCCCGAACCGTTTCAGATGAAAGTACAGGGACATCGCAGCCATTTCCACCAGGATAAAATATGCGAGAACAAAAAGGATGGCAGCCGTTCCCAGGGCGGCCAGAGGGTTATGAAGGTAGATCCCCAGATTATCATTGGTGAGATAGGAAAGGCCGGCCGCCCGGATGGAAAGCCGGAAAAGCACCAGCAGGGCCGGAGTTACAGCGGCGGCTCCGATTAGCTTGTAGAGGAGCTCAAACTGAAAAAAATTCCTGCCGTGCCGCAGAAGTTCCATATTTTCCCGAAAAAAACGTTTCATTCCCAGCCCCATTTCTTTTGGCAGATTGCGGATGAAGACATCGTTCCGCTTCATTTTAGAAGCCTTCCTTTTCCCTTAGGAAGGGCATTGAGATTATTATATCACAGATTTTTCAGGGCGGAAAGAGAGAACCATGCTGAATCACCAAGGAAATCATTGAAGGCTTTGCACCAAAGGGCGCATTTCACCGGCCAAATAAAGGGATCCGGTAATGCAGACCACCCCCTTCTCCCCTGCCAGAGAGAGGGCTTCCCGATAGGCTTCCTCCGGCCCGGACGCGCAGCGTGTATCGGAACAGATTCCCTTCGCAGCAGCGGCGATGTCCTCCGGCACGGCGGACCGGGGATTATCCACCGATAAGGCGATAACCGTATCAAAGCAGGCGGCCAGCCTCCCAACAGAGCACCTCCAGTCCTTGTCTGCCAGCATTCCGACAATGCCGATTTTCGGGACATTTGGGATGACGCACAGCGCATCTGCCAAAGCGGCGATTCCCTGAGGATTATGCGCGCCGTCCAGCACCACCAGCGGCTTTTCCCGCAGAATTTCAAACCGGGCTGGAAAGCGAACCTCCGCCAGGCCCCTCCGGGTATCCCGGAGGGAAACCGGGAACCGGTCGGAAACGGCCCGAAGCGTCTCCAGAACGGTCACTGCGTTATAAACCTGATGGCGTCCGGCCAGCCCCACATGGTACTCCTGCCCGTTCCAGCGGAAATCGGAGCCGTTTGCGCCGGACGCAAGAATCTCCACTGCCGCGGCATTGGGGAACAGCAGCGTGGAGCCGGTTTCCGCGCATTTTTCCATGATTGCCGCCACGGTTTCCGGATCCTGAAGGGGATAAAGGACGGTTTTTCCACCTTTGATGATGCCGGCTTTCTCAAAGGCGATCTGTCCCACTGTTCCGCCTAAAATAGCGGTGTGATCCAAAGAAATGGCCATAATAATTGACGCCAGCGGGCATGGAATAACGTTGGTGGCATCAAAGCGGCCGCCCAGGCCCACTTCCAGAGCTACAACATCGCACCGCTCCTCCGCAAACCAAAGGAACGCCAGCGCCGTGTTGAATTCGAATTCAGTGATCAGAAGGCCCTCGCCTTCCAGTGTAAGAACCTCTTTCCGGATCCGCTCAACCAGACGGACAAAGCCCTCCCTGGAAATCCACTCGCCGTTTATCTGGAACCGCTCCCGGAATTCCACCACATAAGGAGAAATGTACATACCGGTGCGGTACCCGGCGGCACGAAGGACCG
>CAKXAF010000327.1 GCA_934869045.1 uncultured Nitrososphaerota archaeon
GATATGGCTGAGGTGGCAGAGCACATCCTTTGTAAGGTTGAGGTCACCAGTTCGAATCTGGTTATCAGCTCCATAATTCCCCGCAAACCGTGCGTTTGTGGGGTTTTTTGTTGTTGCCGATTTCTTGAAAACAAGGTCGAAATTGTATGATTCAGATGAGTGTAGAGAACACTATATGATAGGCATCTCCATGTGGTGTGAAGGCCCTCTATATCTTTTCTTTCATGGGAAGGGAACTCGCAGTTGACCCGCCGTGACTTTCTACCAATTCGCTAAAGCCAACAAAGTGGAAAGCGCATACGGCCTTTTGGCCGCATGCGCTTTTCCAATATCTGTCTGCACCCGGCCTCCAGCCGGAAAATTCAGCAGGCTTCCCGCCGGTACACGATCTTGCCTCCCACCATGGTCATGGCGATTTCTATATGATTATCGAACAGAACCAAATCCGCGTTCCGACCTGCCGCAACCCGGCCAAGGGTATCACCTTTTCCAAGGATCCGGGCTGGAGTTTCCGTCGCCATCATCACGGCGTCCGGCAGAGATGCGCCCGCCAGTTCCACCATGTTCCGGACGAGCCGGTCGGTGGTGGCAACGCTTCCCGCAAAAGCGCTGTAGTCCGGCATCTTGGCAACGCCGTCTTCGATGATGACCCGCTGACCGTTCTTCAGGCTGCCTAGGATGCTCTCCCCCTCCGGCATACCAGCGCCCCGCATGGAGTCGGTGATCAGCGCCGTGCGCTTGGGACCGATGAACCGGTAGACCATCTGCAGCAACGGCGCGGGCAGGTGACAGCCGTCGGCAATGATCTCCACTGTGATATCATCCAGCAGATAGGCGCTTTCCAGCACGCCCGGATGACGGAAACCCTTGATCCGGACGATGCTGGAGGTGGCGGAATACAGGTGGGTCACGTGGTTGAACCCGTGAGACAGCGCCTCCCGTACCTGGTCGTAGGTTGCGTCGGTGTGACCCATGGAGGGAAGGATTCCGTGCTCCCGAAGGTAATCTGCCAGCTCCAACGCGCCGGGAATCTCCGGGGCGATGGTCCACCGGAGGATATCCGGGCAGGCGGCGACGATCTCCTCATACTCCTCCCGCTTCGGAGCGCGGATGTACTTGGGATCCTGTGCGCCGCTCTGGGCCGGGCTTAGATACGGCCCTTCCAGGTGGACGCCCAGCAGCCGCGAACCCTGACTTTTGGACTTTGCCTTCTCATAGATGGCAAAGGAGTCGAGAATCTCCTCCTTGGACGCTGCCAGAGTAGTCACAGCCAAACCGGTGGTACCGTGAGAAGCGTGCATCTTTGCCGCCCCCAGATAGGCATCCTCCGTGGCGTCCATAAAGTCGTGGCCACCGCCGCCGTGGGTGTGGATATCCACAAATCCATGGGAAAGATAGCGTCCCCCGCCGTCGATAACCTCGTCCGCTTCCGGAAAAGCGCCGCCGGGCAGGATTGCCGCAATCTTTTCATCCTCGACCAGAAGGACCGCGGGCCGGATCTGGTCGTCCTGAACTAGGCGGACATTCTGAATTCTCGTTTTCATTTCAACTTACCCCTTTCAGCAGTTCCTTCAGAGCCAGGGTGCTTTCCGCTGTGGCCTCCATGCCGCCATCGGAGAAGCTGCTCCCCTGTGGGAGGCGCATCAGTTCTTCCGAAATATGGGCCCCTACCCGGTAGTGGGTTTCCAGGGAGCAGAAGCCCGTATAGCCGTCAGCCTTCAAAGCGGCAAGCAATTCCGGATACCGGACCAGCCCGGTGCCGATCTTGACGCATTCCGGCTCACCGGAGGCATTCTTCACTGCGTCCTTGATGTGGACGTGGCGGATATAACCCTTGACGCATTGATATCCATCGGGGTATGGGGTTTCGCCCAGCTCATCATAAATATCGTTGCCCGGGTCGAAAATTGCGCCCACCTGGGGAGAATCCAACGCGTTCAGGAATTCTGTCAAAAGGCGGTGATTGGTCGTGTAAACGGAAGGGTCGCTTTCCAGGAGCAAAGTCTTGCCCCGCTTTTCCAGAAGCTTCACCGGCTCCTCAAAGCGCTGAAGGATGTCCCCCATCCGCTCTGAAAGACTGCTGCCGGGATCCTTAAAGAAGGTGAACCCCCGGATGGTGGAACAGCCGAACACATCAGCCAGATCGCAGAGACGCCGGAGCTTTTCCAGGTTCTCCGTCACTGCCGCCTCGTCGTCCACGCTGCATTTGTAGAAGGAACTGGCCAGGTTGCTGACAACCAGACCGTTTTCAGCAAACGCTTTTTGGTAGGTATGCGCCGTATCCAGGGGGATGCGGTCGATAGGGACATCCTCCACCGACCGCAGCTCGACGCCGTCAAATCCATAGTGTTTCGCAAAAGTCAGGACCGCGTCAAAATCCTGCGTAACCTCATCTGTAATAAAGGAAAGCTTCATGGACTCCTCCTGTTTTGATTAAAAATAAATTTCTTTACCCGTCCGGGTGGATTCATAGATGGAGCAGATCACTTTCACTGCCGTGGTCGCTTCTCTGGGCGGGATCATGGGCTGGCGGTCTTCCAGGACGGAAAGCGCCAAGTCCCGCAGCAGCATCACATGCCCTGAAACACCGATCAAAGCCGCAGCCTTGGAGCCGCCGACCGCTTCGCCCAGCTCGTCCGGACGCTGAGGCGCGTCTTCCTTGTCGAGGAAATTCCATTCGACAATGCCCTCGTCGTTGAAGACAACCGTTCCCTTCTCCCCGTGGATGG
>CAKXAF010000328.1:0-2340 GCA_934869045.1 uncultured Nitrososphaerota archaeon
GGCTATGGGGCATCGGTTCGCGGTGAATCCAGGCGCCGTCGGTGAAATCCGGAACAGAAACCGGCATGCTGCCTTTGGCAATGGATTCCTCCGAAAGGCAAGTGATCGCCAGCCAGGTGGCAGAGTCGTAGACATCGATAGGCAGGCCGATACGGTGGCGTACACTGTAAACAAAGGCGCTGAGGACCAAATAATCCATGCCGCCGTGCCCTCCGGTGACGCCGTCGTGGAGGAAACGATCCCAAATCGGGTGCTGGTATTTTTCAATATAGGGGTCTGCATTCTCCCAGTTGTGTTCGACGATTTCCGTAGATTCGTCCTCTGTGGTGAAATTTTCTGGCTGAAAGTACACGGAATGATTCAACTCCATCCAGATGCCGTTAGTACCATGAACGGCGTTGCCGCGGCTGTAGGGGCGTGGGAGAGAGGTGTCATGGGAAATCGTGACGGTTTCACCGTTGGCGCATTTGATTACGGTTGTGATGATATCCCCCAGTGCGTGATGACGCCAGATGGGACTGTTCTCGCCATAGGCGTTGGCGGCTCGGATATCCAGACCACGGCTTTTAGATGCGGTGGATGTCAGCGTCAGGAACCGGTTGCCGCGGTTGATGTTCAGATATTTTGCGATAGGACCGATTTCATGTGTGGGGTAAAGATCCGCGTTCCGGTACATGTGATGGTAGGAACGCTGATACCCCATGTGAATCCGTTCGGCAACGCCGCGCAGATCGTGCTCATATCCGCCTTCACAGTGGATGATTTCTCCGAAGAGTCCCTTGCGGATCATGTTCAGAATAGCAAGTTCACTCTGGCCATAGCAGCAGTTTTCCAGCATCATGCAGGGAGAACCGGTCTCTTCATAGGCACGGACAAGGTCCCAGCACTGGCGGATTGAAGAAGCGCCTCCGACCTCAAAGCCGGTGTACTTCCCGGCCCGCATGGAGGCAATCGCGATTTTGACGTGCTCGTTCCAGGAAGTGGCAATAATGACCCCCTCGATCTCTTCTCTTTTAAGGAGATCCCGGTAGTCGGTATAACAGCTTACAGGATAATCTGCGTACTGACGAATCGCCTGAATGCCTTCCTGCATCCGCTCTTCGATTAGGTCGCAGAGAGCTGTGATCTCCACACCTTTCATCTGCGCCAGAGAGTCGATTAGTCCGATCGCCCGGCCGCCGACGCCAATTACGCCAAGTTTGACCAGGCGCTCATCTGAATTTTCCAGCATACGTAAAACCTCCAATTGCTCCATCATACTGCGGATGTCGTATATATTTTCAATATAGCATAGCGCCTGGCAGCGGTCAACAAACAATTTTATCACTTGTACTAAAAATATTGTTTATTGATTTTGGAATTGTATGATTGTATAGTGGGTTTATACGATTTGATCTTTCATATTTGAGTAGAAAGAGGGAAACGGTAATGCACGTTAAGAAGGGAATGCCTGCTGAGGCTTCCGCAGCAAGGGTGGGCCCGCGCCGAAAAAGATCGGGTATCAGCGCCAAGGAACAAATGCAGCTGATGCTGATTATGCTTCCAACATTTGTTCTGATTTTTATCTTCTGCTACATTCCGCTTTATGGGATTTTGATTGCGTTTCAGGATTATGTTCCCGGAACCTCCATCCTTGCATTTGATGGGAGCGTAAAATGGGTCGGCTTCAAGCATTTCGTGGATTTTATAGGATCCAGGACCTTCCCACGGCTGATCCGTAATACGCTGGTATTAAGCGGACTGAACCTGCTCTTTGGTTTTACCACGCCGATCATTTTTGCCCTGATTCTGAATGAAGTAAAAGCCCGCGGCTTTAAAAAAGTGGTGCAGACGGCGAGCTATCTTCCTTATTTTATTTCCACGGTCATTGTAGCCGGCATGGTGCTTTCCTTCATCGACACCAATGGAATCATCAACGTGGTACGGAAATCTCTGGGCCTTTCCGTAAAGGCCTTTAGCATGGATCCGAAGGCATTCCCGGTAATTTATACCATTACGAACGTCTGGAAATCATTTGGTTGGGACAGCATTCTGTATCTTTCCGCAATGTCTTCCATCGATGTAAACCTCTATGAGGCGGCAAGGCTTGACGGCGCAAACCGCGGGCAGCAGATGTGGCATATTACTCTGCCGGCGATCAAGCCTACGATCATGCTGTTGCTGATCTTTGCAATCGGCGGCGTTTTGGGGACCAATACCGACCTGATCCTTCTGCTCTATAATCCCGCGACATATGACACAGCGGATGTAATCGGGACCTATGTTTATCGCGACAGCCTGCTCGGCGGGCGGTTCAGCTTCGGCACGGCGGTGTCACTCTTCACTTCTGTGCTTAATTTT
>CAKXAF010000328.1:2374-2688 GCA_934869045.1 uncultured Nitrososphaerota archaeon
CGCCAACACGGTTTCGCGCAATGTGTCCGAATATTCCCTGTGGTAAATGCAGAAAGTACAGCCTTGAAAGGAGTGCACCCAAAATGTCAGCTTTTACTGCGAGCAAATCGCGTATCAAAGACGGTTCCCGGGCCTTTGACGTGTTCTGCATCCTATTTTGTACCTTGATTTGTATCGTTACGCTGTATCCGATGTACTATGTTTTTATCATGTCCGTCAGCGAACCGGCTGCAGTAAACTCCATGTCGGTTTTCCTGTATCCGAAGGGGTTCCAGTTGGATTCTTATGCGATTTTGTTTCGCAATGTGGACATG
>CAKXAF010000329.1 GCA_934869045.1 uncultured Nitrososphaerota archaeon
GCGGTAGAGTATCTGGCCCGTGCGGTTCGTCCGGATGGCATTATCAGTACGAGAAGTCAGTTGATCCGGGCTGGACGGGATCGCGGTTTGCTGACGGTTCAGCGCTTTTTTTTGCTGGATTCCCAATCTGTGGCAATGACGGCGGAAACGGCCGCAGCAGTCCGGCCGGATATGGTGGAAGTGATGCCGGGGATCTGTCCGCGGGTGATCCGAAGGCTGTCATCGGAGGCTGGCAGGCGGCTGCCGGTCATCGCGGGCGGGATGATTGAGGAAAAAGAGGACATCGTGGAAGCCCTTTCCGCAGGCGCGTCCGGGGTTTCGACCAGCCGCAGGGAATTGTGGGACTTATAGGAGAGGAAAATGGACACTCGATGCGGACTTTGCTGTTCAACCTGCGGATATCGGGAACGCATGGACTGCGGGACTGCGTGGCCTCGCAGGGGCATCCGTTTCACGGGGAATGCCCGATAGCCGTTTGCTGCCAGGCGAAGGGGCTGGCCCACTGTGGAAAATGCGAGATTTTTCCATGCGGGCTGTTGCGGCAATACTCGGAAGATCCCGTCCACGGGGACGACCGCCCGGTGCGCAGATCGCGGTATGCCGGAAATGGGCGGACGCGGATTGACGGATTTTTATGGCGGCGGCATTGACAAACGGCCTGCGCCGTGGTATAGTAAAAACAGAAAGCGTACTCTGAAAATTGAATGAATTGTGCGGAGTTATGGAGTCACAGGAAACAAAAGGTCAAGAGCCTTTGTTTTTCTGTGGCTTTTTTGCGCGGGAAAGGATGGTTCTATGGAGAATCCAGTTTATGACGTAGCGGTTATCGGCGGCGGAGTGGTCGGCGGGCTGACTTTGCGTGAGCTTTCACGTTACCGGCTGCGGACAGTGCTGTTGGACGGAGCGGAAGATGTGGTCATGGGAGCTTCCAAAGCAAATTCTGCCATCGTCCACGCGGGTTTTGACGCGAAGCCTGGTTCGCTGAAGGCTCGGTACAATGTGGAGGGCAACGCCCGGATGGAGGACGTCGCCAAAGAACTGTCCGTGCCCTTCCGGCGCAACGGTTCGCTGGTGCTGGCTTTTTCGGAGGAAGATCGGAAAACGCTGGAGGAACTTCTGGAGCGCGGCCGTCAAAACGGTGTGCCCGGCGTGCGGCTCATGAGCCGGGAGGAGGCCCTGGGGCAGGAACCGAATCTGTCGCCGGACATCATGGGCGCACTCTGGGCGCCTACCGGCGGAATTGTCTGTCCTTACGAGCTGGCCATCGGGGCCATTGAGAACGCTATGGACAACGGAGCAGAGCTGCGGACTGATTTTGAGGTCGTGGAAATTCAGAATGAAGATGAGGCGTTTATCCTGCGGTCGGCGGCGGGCGGAATTGTCCGGACCAGATATGTCGTCAATGCGGCGGGCGTCCATGCCGATGAGGTCGCTCGGATGGTAGGGGATCAGAGCTTTTCCATCACGCCCCGGCGCGGAGAATATCTGCTGCTGGACAAAACCCAGGGGGCCACGGTGTTCTCCACGATTTTTCAGCCGCCCACTAAAATGGGCAAGGGCGTATTGGTCACTTCCACGGTGGATGGGAACCTGCTGGTTGGCCCCACGTCGGAAAACATTTCCGACAAAGCAGACACTGCTACAACTTCGGAAGGGCTGGAAAAGGTGCAGCGCTTGGCTAAACTCTCCGTCCCGTCGGTTAATCTGCGGGCAGTAATCACCTCCTTTGCGGGACTGCGGGCCTGTTCGGATGGCGGAGACTTTATCATTGGGCCGTCGGCGGTGAATCCGAGATTTCTGAATGCTGCGGGTATTGAGTCCCCGGGGCTGACGGCTTCTCCAGCCATAGCGGCAGCGCTGGTGGAGCATCTGCGCCAGGCGGGATTGGAAATGGTGGAAAAGGATGCCTTTGACCCCAAGCGGAAGCCATTTCCTGAATTCCGCCGCATGACGGAGGCGGAAAGGGCTGCGGCTATCCGGGAGGATGCCGCTTTCGGACGGGTGGTCTGTCGTTGCGAGACCATCACAGAAGGGGAAATTCTGGCTGCCGTCCGCCGGAATCCTCCGGCCAGAAGCGTGGACGCAGTAAAGCGCCGGACGCGTGCCGGGATGGGCCGCTGTCAGGGTGGCTTCTGCGGGCCGCAGGTGGTGGAGATTCTGTCACGGGAGCTGGGAATCCCTATGGAAGAGGTCACCAAGAGCGGCGGAAAATCCCGGATGCTTCTTGGAAAAACCAAAACGGCGGAGTAAAATCGGTGTGAGAAAGCCGGTCAGACCGGCGGATTGGATAGGTGAAACATGAGACAGGTGGATCTGGTGATAATCGGCGGCGGTCCAGCCGGAATGGCGGCGGCGTTGGGCGCTTACCGCAAAGGAGTGCGGAATCTGCTGATCCTCGACCGGGAGCAGCAGCTGGGGGGGATTTTGGAGCAGTGCATTCACAACGGCTTTGGGCTGCACCATTTTAAGGAAGAACTGACCGGGCCGGAGTATGCGGCCCGGTATGCAAAGGATGTGACGGACTGCGGTATCCCGTATCTGCTGGACACGATGGTGCTGGATCTTGCCCAGGCGGCGGATGGCAGCGGGGACAAGATTGTCACAGCTGTCAGCAGCCGGGAAGGATATCTGAAGCTGCGGGCCCGGGCAGTGGTACTGGCT
>CAKXAF010000330.1 GCA_934869045.1 uncultured Nitrososphaerota archaeon
ATAATAACCTCAAGGGCCGTTCTTTTGAAAACACCACGTTCCGTCCCTGCCAGGGCCAGGACGGCGGGAATCGGCGGCAAAACGGAATCTTGCTGCGGAAAATTGAACTTTCTCTGCTTTTAGTGTATAATAAGTGCAGAGAGAATGCGATAGGGCTTTCCACTGACTATATTGAGAAATCGACTGACGCAGGCGTTTCTCCGCCTGCCATCCAAATCTTACGAGAACAATCGCCTAGGGAAGTGAACGCGAATGGACCGATGGTACCGCCTCGACAATGCCGCCAAAATTTTTCCGGCGGTTACAAAAAACTCCAATTCCTCTATCTACCGTGTCTCCATGGAACTGCGCCGGGAAATCAATCCCGAACTCCTGCAAAAGGCGGCAGAGCTGGCCATCCGGCGATATCCGGTTCTGCAGGTCAAAATCCGGCGGGGAGTTTTCTGGAACTTTTTTGACCAAAACGAACGCCCGCTGCAGGTCCAGCCGGAGACTGCCTATCCCTGCGCGCCCCTGGAACCCCGCGCCAACAACGGCTATTTTCTTCGGATCCTCTATTACCGATGCACCATCTCTGTAGAGATGTTCCACTCCCTTACTGACGGGACCGGAGCATTGGAATTTCTGAAGACCATCGTCTACCAGTATTTGCTTTTCACCGGAAAGGAAATTCGCGATGAAGGCCTGGTCATCCGTCCCGATGACGTTCCCAGCCGCTATGAAATAGAGGACAGCTTTACCCGGTACTACCGCCCTGTCAAAGTCCGCCGCCGGAAGGAGCCCCGGGCTTTCCGCCTGGAAGGGACCCCCTTTGAGCCGCTGGGGAACAACGTTTTAACCGGGGATATGTCCGCCGGACAGATTCACGCCGCAGCCAAACGGCACGGCGCCACGGTCACAGAATATCTTACCGCCGCCTTGATTCAGGCCATTCGGGAGTCCCGCATGGAATATGGCTATTTCCAGTCCCGGCGTCCGGTCACAATCTCCATTCCTGTCAATCTCCGGGCGGTTTTTCCGTCTCGAACCCTGCGTAACTTCTTCGGGGTGGCCAACGTCTGCGTCCCACTGCGGGAAGAGATGGGCTTTGACGAAATCCTGGCGGAAGTCCGCCGGGAACTGGCCGCCAAAAGCGCCCGCCCCCGCCTGGAGGAGCTCATTGCCGAAAACGTCCGCTTGGAGAGAAATCTGGCTGTAAAATTTGTTCCCCTGTTCCTGAAAAAGCTGATTCTCCGGGAGGCTTTCAATCTCCGGGGCGAAAACTGCAAGACCATCACCATCTCCAATCTGGGGCGCATCCGGCTGCCGGCCGATATGGCTGCCGAAGTCACCCGTACCCAGCTGATCCTGTACCCCACCCTCAAAAGCCCCGCCAACTGCGGGGTATGCACCTTCGGGGACGTTTTGACCTTCTCCTTCAGCCGTACGATCCTGGAAAACGACTTTATCCGGCAGTTTTTCCGCTTCCTCGCCGACGACGCCGGCGTCCAGATTGAAATCCATTCCAACAACTGGGGGTATCCGCATGAAACAATGTGAAAACTGCGGAGTTCTTCTGCCAGACAGCCAGCTCGCCTGCCCACTCTGCCACCGCTCCATTTCTGCCTCCACTCCGGAGGGCAAGCCCTCCATTCTCATTCCCAACCCCTACTTCCCCGCCTATCCCCAGAAACGGATGCGGCAGCTGCGCGCCTTTCTCTTCCGGCTCTTCCTCTTTCTGACCATCGCGGCGGGGATCATCACCCTTTTCATCAACTGGATGACCTGGGACAGCGCGCCGCGTCCCTGGTCCCTCTTCGTCATCATCCCGCTGCTCTATCTTTGGCTGCTGGTTGGAAACACCATCCTCTCCCGCATGCACGGCGGCGCCAAAATTATCCTGCACACCCTGGGGCTCTCCGGCGTCCTGCTGGTCATGGATCTCCTCACCGGTTATCACCGCTGGTCGGTGAACCTGGTGATTCCCTTCCTGATGATCGGCGCGACACTGCTGATGACCATCATCGTATTCGCGCGGAAAATGCTCTGGAACGCCTACATCGGCTACGCCATCGCCATGATCCCGCTGGGGTTTCTCCCCCTTCTCCTCTATGTGTGCCGGGTCGCAACGGTTTTCTGGGCCTGTGCCGCGCCTGCGGTCTATGCCCTGCTGACCATCCTGGCCATGGCGATTTTCGCCCGCAAGAAATTCAAAAATGAAGTGATCCGCCGTTTCCATTTTTAATCCAGAAAGGACTTTTTATGAATCAGGAACCACGCCCCGCCAAAACTGTGGCGGAATCCCGCACCGAACAGGTGCAGATTCTTCTCCCCGAGCACATCAATGGCTACAACCGCCTCTTCGGCGGCCAGCTGATGCAGTGGATCGATGTGGTCGCCGCAGTGGTCGCCCGCCGCCACTCCAACTGCAACGTTACCACCGTTTCCATCGACAATCTCCACTTCAAAGCCGCCGCCCACGTCAACGACACCATCGTCCTCTTCGGCCAGATCACCTATGTAGGCCGGACTTCTATGGAAGTCCGGGTCCAGACCTTCGTCGAGAATATGGACGGTGTCCGCAAGCTCATCAACCGGGCTTACCTGGTTATGGTCGCTCTGGATGAAAACGAGCAGCCTACCCCTGTTCCCGGCATCCTCCCGGAGACCATGGAGGAAAA
>CAKXAF010000331.1 GCA_934869045.1 uncultured Nitrososphaerota archaeon
TCCATTTCTGCGCTGTCATCCGCATTGTCCGAAATACAGCGGATGATGACGAACGGGATGCCATTGGCCGCACAGGTGTGGGCAACAGCTCCGCCCTCCATCTCCACACAGCAGGGCTTCAACCGTGACACAATGCCGGCCTTGACCGTGCTGTCTGAGATAAACTGATCGCCGGTGGCGATCCGCCCGACCCGGTACCGGACTTTTCCCGCGCAGGCAGCTTCCGCCTTCTCCACCAAGCTGGCGTCCGCCGAAAATTCCCGGAGATTCGGGTAGGACAAAGCCAGTATTCTCTGATCCATAGCGTGGTAAACGACCGTATCCGATATCACGACGTCCCGCACCTGGATCCCGGCATGGGTACCGCCCGCTATGCCGGTGTTGATTACGGCACAGACGGAAAAATGGTCGATCAGAATCTGGGCAGTGATGGCCGCATTCACCTTTCCGATACCGGAACAGACCAGCACCGCATCGGTCCCCCCCAATTTTCCAGCATAGAAATGCCGGCCGGCGAAAACCGTTTCCGTCCGGCCGTCCATCCGATCCCGCAGGAGCTCGACCTCAAGGCCCATCGCCCCAATGATCCCAATGGGTTTCATATGTATGCACGTCCTTTCCTCAATAGATCTGACGCAAGTCAGATCTCCTGTTCTTTTTTGATGCCAAAAATCATACGGAGCAATCCGGACAAACATTTTGGGCTTTTAATAACGACGATCTTCATAGAGAACCTCCCTTTCAGCCTCTGGTGCAGCGATAGACTCCCCAGCCAATCAGGGCAATGGAAATCATTGCCAAAACAAACCGGAAAGAGAGCAGCACCCCCAACAGTATGACAGCGCCGATAGCTATGGCCGCAACAGGGGGCGTCAGAGAAGCGTACCATGGTTTTTTCATACCGCCCGCCTCCATTCCCCCGCCCAGCTTCAATCGGTACCTCATCCTATGCAGAGGGAGGCTCTTTGGTGCATTACTCCAGCTTGGTCTGAATCAGCAGAAGCGTCCCGTTTGCCACCGAAACCTTCATTCGACCGCCGGGAGCGTGGCGGTTGCTGACCCCGAGGGGAAAGGAGGGCGCCAGCACAGCGTTTTCCAGAGGATATTCCGCGCCGGTAATCGTCACGCCTTCACAGACGCCGGAGTAGGCAAAGACCGAAAGATAGCGGTAATCCGGCGAAAGCAGGGCGCTGCCGCCGTCGAGCATCGTAACCAGGTGATTCTCGTCGGCCAGAGCGCCGGAAACTCCATGCTCCAAAAGATAAGCAAGAGTCTGGATATTGGCATAGGTATGATCCAGCCGCCCGCCCAGGCCGCCCAGCAGCAGGACCTTGCGGACGCCCAGAGCCATCGCCTTCTTGACCGCCAGCATCATATCCGTATCGTCCTTCTGGGAGGGATACAGGATCGCGCCTTCCGGCAGATCCTCCTCTCTCAGGGAGTCCATGTCCCCGATAAATGCGTCCGGTACAAGACCCAGGGCTCTGGCATGCCGCAGGCCGCCGTCAGCCGCTATCAGATAAAACGGCGCTTTCGGCAAAAGCGCCCGGACCGCCTCGTAGTCCGCGACAGGACCTGCGCCAAAAATCACACCGTTCAACTGTGCTTGTCCCCCTCCCGCAGTTCCCATTCCCGTATCTGCATGGCGTCTTCGTAAAGCGCCTGATAGCTTTCGTGGCGGGAACGGCTGATTTTCCCACCATTTACTGCCGCCAAAACGGAGCAGCCCTTTTCTTTCCGATGGGAGCAGTTTTGAAATTGACAGAGACCCAAATACTCCCGGAACTCCCGGAAGCATTCCGGAAGCTCCTCTTTCAAAATATGGCCGTATTTTTCGATCTCCACAGTGGAAAAACCTGGGGTATCGGCTACCAGCCCGCCTCCCGCCAGCTCGTAAAGCTCAACATGGCGGGTCGTATGGCGGCCGCGCCCCAGCTTATCGCTGATCTGCGCGGTAGCGAGTCCCAAATCCGGGATGAGAACGTTCATCAGCGTAGATTTTCCTACCCCGGAATTTCCGATAAACACACTGAGCCGGCCGGCCATTTCCTGCAGAAGGCCGCTGTAATCCGCCTGACCTGGGCGACTGGTAAAGACCTGAAACCCTGCCTGCCGGTAAACTTCCTGCAATTCAGCACAATCCGCCAGGTCGGTCTTGGTAAAGACCAGCAGCGGCTCTATTCCCTTGCTCTCGCAAACTGCAATGAGCTTATCCAGAATCAGCGTGTTTGGCTGCGGCTTATCCGCAGAAACCACCAGCACCGCCCGGTCGATATTGGCCGCCGGAGGACGCAGAATCTGGTTTTTCCGTGGAAGGATCTTCGCCACGACCCCGTTTTCCACCTCAACCCGGTCACCGACCAGGGGAGCAATTCCTTCTTTCCGAAAGATGCCCTTTGCCCGGCATTCCAGCAGTTGGCCGTTCTCCGTATGCACATAATAAAATCCCGATAGGGCCTTCCAAATCATTCCCTGTTCCATTTCCGTCATCCCTATCAATCGACCGGCGGGGCGTCAAAAGGCGAATCGCCGCCTTGGGAAGGCTCCTCCGGCACCGATGGTTCTTCAGACGGCTCGGCGCTTTCAGAGGAACCATCATCAGGGCTGGGACCGCCGCTCTCTGTCTCGATGGCGTCAAAAT
>CAKXAF010000332.1 GCA_934869045.1 uncultured Nitrososphaerota archaeon
ATCCTTTCTGCTCTGCCGAAGTCCCGGCTGACTAATTTGCATTTTTACCCGGCTCCTCCGGACGGGGCGAATTGAGAAAGCTATTGAACCCGGAAAGCAGCTGATCCAAATTGCTGCTCCAGTTCCAGATTTTATCCTGTATGGACCGCGCGGTGGTAGCCACCTGCTCCAGATGCTCATCAGAGGGATTCAGGATACCGTTACGGTAAAATCCGCCGACCCAGATGACGATGGCCAGCACCGCAGCCACTGAAACCCGCGTAAAACGGTTGAGAAAGACAACCCGCGTCCGCTGCCGGATCTTGTGGATGACTACCGGCGCGATCTCCACCGGCGGCGCGATCTCCAGGTCATCGGTCAGCATTTCGCTGTACCGCTCTACGCACCTGTCACAGAAGTCCAGATGCTCAGATACTTCCAGCCGTCCCATTTCGTCGAGTTCCTCCGCAACCAGAGCGCGGAGTCCCTCATCGGTGATGTGGCCGTCGCCGTTAAAAAGCTTCATACCAGAATCCCCCTTTCTACAAGTATGCGCTGCAGTTTCTGCCTGGCCCGGTAAAGCTGTGTCTCCACAGTCTTTCTCGGCCGGCCTAAAAGCCTTGCGATCTCGTCCACCGGCCGTTCCTCCAGGAAATAGAGCTTCGCGACCTTGTGGTACGGTTCATCCAGCGAAAGAACCGCCTCTGCCACCAGCCGTGCCCCCTCCCGGGAAATGGATTTCTGTTCCGCCGAACCCTCCGGGAGAAGCGGGACAGCGTCCCATTCCTCCACGGTATCCACCCTTCGATGATAAGCGGATTTGAGAAAATCCTTCGACTTGTTGGAAGCGATGCGGATGAGCCACGGCTTGTAATTGCCGTCCTGACAGCTGTCAATGTGCCGGTAAGCGGAAAGGAAGGTCTCCTGCGTCAGGTTCTGCGCCTCGCCATAGTCCTTGACGAGTTGGTAGCAAACGGTGAAAACGAGCTTTTCATATTGCCGGACCAACGCTTCAAATTCCTGGTTGTTCATATGCCCGCTCTCACCGCCTTTCATTTTCCGCTTCCGGAAATAAGAACGAGATTGTTTGACTTCCGCCTTCAACCCTTGGGATATTTTTTCAAAAACGCCGGAAATCAGCGGCCGATCGCTCCTTTCTAAGAAGCTGCATAGCTAAAATCGTTAGAGAAAGAGGAAAACAGCGTCCCCCCGGCCGCCGGCGGACGGAACCCGAACTTTGCACTTTTCTTTCTATTGTAACACAAAAAACCCAAAATAGGGGAATCCTATTGGAAAAGCTTTTCATCCATGCTATAATAGCCTCAAAGAGCTCAACAATTTTTCACCGGTACTTTCCGCCGGAGAAAGGAATCGATATGCCCACTCCCTCCCTTTTTGACATCATGGGCCCGGTTATGATCGGCCCGTCCAGTTCCCATACCGCCGGCGCCGCCCGCTTGGGAAAAATGGCCTACAAGTTGGCTGGCGGAGATATCCGCGAGGCTAAAATGTACCTTCACGGCTCCTTTGCGGCCACCTATCGCGGCCACGGTACTGACAAGGCCCTGCTGGCCGGACTTTTAAACCTCAACCCTTCTGACGAACGCCTGCGCCAGTCCTTTGAGCTGGCAGACCAAAAAGGTATCCGCTATGAGTTCATCCCCGCTGACCTGGGAGAGGACGTCCACCCCAATACAGTCAAATTCGTCATCGCCACCGGCAGCGGGGAGACTCACGAGATCACCGGCTCCTCCATTGGCGGCGGACAGGTTGTCGTCAGTCAAATCGACGGCATGGAGGTGAATTTCACCGGGGAGCGTCCTATTCTGGTCACCCATCATCAGGACGCCCCCGGCGTTATTTCCAACATTACCTTTATCCTCTACGAAATGGGAATCAACATCGGGAACATGCGGGTCAGCCGCAGCCGCGACGACCGTACCGCCCACATGTACATCGAAATGGACAGCCTCTCTGACCGGGACCTGACCGCTGCGATCCGCCAGATCTCCGGCATCCTCTGGGTGAAGCTGCTGCTGCCCATCGACGAAACCTCTGCAGGAGACGCCTCCGGAAAGGATTCCATATGAACGCTGCCGAAGTCATCCGCGCCTGCCGGGAGAACGGACTCTCTCTCAGCGGGTATGCCCTGGCCCGGGAATCCGCCCAAAACGGACTGTCCGGGGAAGAGATCCGCTCCCGTTTCCGCCAGATGCTGGCGGTCATGGAAACCTCCGCCCAGAAGGCTCTGGCTGAGCCGGTGCGTTCCGTAAGCGGCCTGACCGGCGGTGACGCCTACCTTTATGAGCAGCGGCGCAGATCCGGCTCCCTGTTAGGCGGCGCGGCGGCAAAGGCCGTGGCCTTCGCCCTTTCCTGTTCCGAAATCAATGCCTCTATGGGACGGATCGTGGCCTGTCCCACCGCCGGCTCCTGCGGCATCGTCCCCGCCGCTGTCCTTTCGGTGGAGAAAGAATACGGCCTTTCTCGGGAAGAACTTGTAAACAGCCTGCTCTGCGCCGGGCTGGTCGGACAGATTATCGGCGAGCATGCCTGTCTCGCCGGAGCGCAGGGGGGATGCCAGGCCGAATGCGGCTCCGCCGCCGCCATGGCCGCCGCCGCGGTGGTGGAGCTGCTGGGAGGAGC
>CAKXAF010000333.1 GCA_934869045.1 uncultured Nitrososphaerota archaeon
CTCCTGGAGCTTCTGGTCCTTGCGGGCGACTTCCTCGGCCATCTCTTTTTTGGCAGCCTCCAAGCGGCCGCTGAGATCAGAGTCGGACAGGGCAAGGATTTGGACAGCCAGGTAGGCGGCGTTGGCCGCTCCGTCGATGGCCACGGTGGCCACGGGGATTCCCTTGGGCATCATAACGGTAGCCAGGAGGGCGTCCATGCCGTCCAGGGCTGCGGACTTGATGGGGATGCCGATAACCGGCAGGGTGGTGTGGGCCGCCAGAACGCCGGCCAGGTGGGCGGCCATACCCGCGGCGGCGATAATGACACCGAACCCGCTTTCTCTGGCGGCAGATGCAAACTCCGCAGCAGCGGCTGGGGTCCGGTGGGCGCTCATGACATGGACCTCCGTCTCCACACCGTACTCCCTGAGGACGGCCACGGCTTTTTTGACGGTTCCCCAATCGCTGTCGCTGCCCATGATGACCGCAACTTTTTTGCTCATACTGATTCCTCCGCTTTCAAACTTTTCTTTGTGAATTTCCCGGCGGGGTGCTTGAAGTCCCGCCGTCCGGCAAGCCGGAAAATAAAAAAGCTGCGACCGAATTCAATCGCAGCAGACTACCCAAAGTCAGCAAATGGCTGCACGAATCCCAGAGTGCCGGAAGGAGCCGGCAGTCCGAATACGCCGAAAACTCATGAAAGCACCTCAACACAAGATCCGACCGTACAGATTTCTGCCCGGCCATTTACAAAACTTCTCCTATTTTCTATTTTACGGCAAAAAGTGCGGTTTGGCAAGGCCTAAATCTTCACAAATCGGCCTGTACTGCCGGTCCCCTTTTGTGCAGAAAGGCAGACAGGTCACAGCAGCACCTGACCGTTGATGACCAGCTGGAACTTGAGCCCCAGCTTTTCTGCCGCTTTCCGACAGAGGAGCATCCGCCCCAGGAAGATCTCGAAGTAGTCCATTACTGCGGAGATCCGGGTGTCGATGGAGATTTTCAGGACAATGGCGGAGTGGTCCTGGGTGATAACAGTTTCGGCGTCCTCCACGGCATAGTTGACACGGTCGTGGATGTCAAAGGTGGCGAAATCCCGGTTGCGGACCCGGCTGCGGCGGACGTCGGTCTTATCCGCCAGAATCAGCGCGGCGGCTACGGGGTTCACCGGCATGGCGGTGCCCTCGTCGTGGTTGCCGATGGCGCTGATGACATCGGCGATCTCCGCAGGATCCATCCCCATTTTGTCCAGGATACGGAAGGCCATAACCGCCCCGCTCTGGGCATGGTCCACCCGGTTGACGATATTGCCGATGTCGTGGAGGTAACCGGCGATCTGGGCCAGTTCGGCCTCCCGCTGGGGATAACCCAGGATGCGGAGAATCTTTCCCGCCTCGCTGGCCGCTTTGGTCACGTGGGCGAAGCTGTGCTCGGTGTAACCCAAGGCGGAGAGAGAGTCGTCCGCCTTCTGGATATAAGTTGCCACCGCGTCGCTGCGGCGGATGTCTTCAAAGGTGATCATCTGCACCGTCCCTTTCATAGTAGAGGTTGGAGGGTCCTTGGAGGCTTCACGTCCTGCGGGGCGCAGCCAAAGGCGCCGCCTTTGGAACCAGCAATTATTCGAAAAAAATGCGGAAGCCTTTCTCTTCGTCTTTCCTTACAGCCCCAAAGCCCGGCGGTTTCTCTTTTCCGCCAGGAAAAGCCTTTGAGGTTATTATAGCACAATCGCCCGCCCTTTTGCAGTGGGGGCGGCGTAAAATTTTATATGCCGCTATTTGATTTTTTACGGATGGAAATAAGAGAGCTTTCTGGAAGGAACCGCATCCAGGCCGCCCTGGAAAGCCCGCCCCCAGAAGGGGACTTGCGCGGCAGGCGGCGATGCGGTAAAATAAAGGCAAAAGGAGGCGGAGGGTATGGTTCCGTTTTATGAAAAGGTTCATGAACAGCTGACGGTTTCCAGTACGCAGGGAATGAATTTCCCAGCCCACTTTCATGACAACCTGGAGCTTTATTTCCCACTGGACAGCGGGCTGACCGTCATGGCCGGAGGGGTCAGCCGCGATTTGAACGCCGGAGATCTGGCGCTGCTCTTTCCCAACGTGGTCCACGGATACCGCAGTCCCGCCCCGTCTTCCGACGGCAGGTGCAGCCGTGCGCTGCTGGTCATCTGCCCCCTTTCGCTGACGGGAGATTTTTACCGTGCCCTTTCGAGTTTCCAACCGGAGGATCCCTTTTTGCCCGGCGGCTGCCTCCATACCGACGCGGTCTACGCCCTCCGCGCCCTTTCCGTTCCGGAAGAGGAACGGAACCCGCTGGCGGACCGGGCGTTGGTTCAGCTCATCCTGGCCCGGACCATGCCGCTGCTGAGACTCCGAAAAAATGGGCCGGCTCCCACCCTGCTTCAGCGGGTGGTGCAGAGCCTGTCGGAACGGTATCGGGAGCCTCTAACCCTGGGACGCCTGGCAGGGGACCTGGGGGTCAGCCGCAGCCACCTCTCCCGGGTGTTTTCCGAACAGCTCCAGTGCGGATTCAACGACTATCTCAACCGCCTGCGGCTCGCCGATGCCGGGGAACTGCTGGGATCCTCCGATCTCACCATCACGGAGATCGGATTTTCCTGCGGGTTTGACAGCCCGCGCAC
>CAKXAF010000334.1 GCA_934869045.1 uncultured Nitrososphaerota archaeon
TTCACGGAAAACGTCCTGCCCCGGGTTCTGGCGGAAGGATACAACGCCATCCAGCTGATGGCGGTCATGGAGCACCCTTACTACGCCTCCTTCGGCTATCAGGTGACCAACTTTTTTGCCGCTTCCTCCCGTTTCGGCACTCCCGAGGAGCTCAAAGAGCTGATCGATACCGCCCACTCCATGGGGATCGCGGTATTCCTTGACCTGGTCCACTCCCACGCCTCCCGGAATACCATGGAAGGCATCAATGACTTTGACGGAACAGAATATCAGTTTTTCCATACAGGACCCGCAGGCGATCACCCTGCCTGGGGCACCAAGCTCTTCCATTACGGAAAGCCAGAGGTGCTCCATTTCCTGCTGTCCAATCTGAAATATTGGCTGACTGAATACCATTTCGACGGATTCCGCTTCGACGGCGTGACTTCTATGCTGTATCACCACCATGGGCTGGGCGTGGCCTTCGACAGCTACGCCAAATATTTCACCATGGACACCGATACCGAAGCGGTCGCCTACCTGCAGCTGGCCAACGACCTGATTCGGGAGGTCAAGCCAGACGCCGTGACTATCGCAGAGGACATGAGCGGCATGCCGGGGACGGCGCTGCCAGTCCGGGACGGCGGCCTGGGATTTGATTACCGTCTAGCCATGGGTGAGCCGGACTTTTGGATCCGCACTCTGACGGAGCGGCGGGACGAGGAGTGGGATCTGGGAGAAATGTGGCATCAGCTGACCACCCGCCGGCCCGGTGAGAAAAACATCGGCTACTGCGAATCCCACGACCAGGCGTTGGTGGGAGACAAGACCATTATGTTCCGCCTGGCGGATCAGGAAATGTACTGGCACATGGACAACGCCTCCAAAAGTGCGGCCATCGACCGGGCCATCGCTTATCACAAGCTGATCCGGCTGGTGACGGCGGCTCTGGGCGGCGAGGGATACCTGAACTTTATGGGCAACGAGTTCGGCCACCCGGAGTGGATTGACTTCCCCCGGGAGGGGAACGGCTGGAGCTACCAGCACGCCCGCCGGCAGTGGAGCCTTGCCGACAACGGTTATCTTCGCTACCGGAATCTGCGCTGGTTCGACGAGGATATGGTAGCGCTGCTCCGCGAGCTGAACATCAAGGAGCACCCGGAGGCCCGGCTCCAGTTCATCAATCACGACGCGAAAACCATGGTTTTTGAGAAGGGCGGCCGCATCTTCGCCTTTAATTTCAATCCCTCGAAGGAACAAAAAATCGCCCTGGCGGCGGAGGACGAGGTCCTCTGCCCTGTCCGGCTCAACACGCAGCGGCTGCGCTACGGCGGCGTCCTGCCTGACGCGCCGGAGACTCTCACCGTACGCCGCGGCGCGCTGGGCGACTATGTAGAGGTGATTCTCCCACCGCGTTCGGCCGTTGTAATCTAAGAAAAAGGGAACCGATTGATTGGGACAGGAGGTGCATGAATGTGCAAAATGCAATATTGGATGAAGTGCTGCGCATCGGATTCAGCGAATGCGGCGCACTTACACCTTCGGATATTTCATTTTATAACGAAATCAGAACAATATGTGCAGGAAATGCGTGCCAAAATTATAATCAGACATGGGCCTGCCCCCCAGCCGCTGGTTCCATTGCACAGTGCCGCAGTACAATCATGTCGTATGACCGTGCATATCTGTTTAATGCCGTCTACAGGTTGGAGGACTCATTTGATTTTGAAGGAATGAGAAGTGCGCATCGCGAATTCAAATATTTATGTGACAAATTACATTATGCAATCGAGGAAGAGTACCCAAAACACTTGATTCTGTCAAATGAAGGCTGTATTCGTTGTAAACAATGCACCTATCCAAACAGCCCATGCCGTTTTCCACAAATGCTCTTCCCGGCAATAGAAGGCTTCGGGCTGAATGTGTCCGAACTTGCCAAACAGGCAAAAATTCACTACCACAATGGTGCTGGGACGGTAACTTATTTTGGAATGCTGCTTGTTGCCCGCAGCCCTTGCCAACACCCCCTCCCAGAAAGGACTTTATATGAAACAACTCTCTGACCAAACCTTTCGGGTAGAGGAGCCTGCTGCCCTTCTCCCCTTCCTCCGGGAAAAGCTGGCAGGGAAACCTGCCGGAAAGGTGAAATCTATCCTGGAGCACGGCCTTGTCTCGGTGGACGGACGCCCGACTACGAAATATAACGTTCCCCTCCGCCCCGGCCAGACCGTAACCATCGGCAGCTATCGGCCGGACCCGCCTGCCGGTTCCGCCGCGGCGTCCCACCCGCCCATCCTCTATGAGGACCGGGAGCTGCTGGTCATCGATAAGCCCGCCGGACTTCTCACCATCAGTACCGGCGGCGATGAGCCGGAGGAAACCGCCTATCGTCAAATGACCGAATATGTCCGCCGGAAAAACCCAGAAAACCGCATTTTCATCGTCCACCGCCTGGATCGGGATACTTCCGGAGTGGTGCTTTTTGCCAAGAACCCGGAGATGAAGACCGCTCTTCAGGACAACTGGGACCGGTTGGTACAGTACCGGGGCTACTATGCCATTGTGGAGGGCCGGATGGAACGGACCTCCGGCCGCCTTTCATCCTGGCTCAAAGAGACAAAAACGCATCTGGTCTACTC
>CAKXAF010000335.1:0-1781 GCA_934869045.1 uncultured Nitrososphaerota archaeon
GTTCTGACGGAACCGGCCCTGTTTGCCCTTCAGCATATCGGAAAGGGATTTCAGCGGGCGATTATTGGGACCTGTCACCGGGCGACCGCGGCGGCCATTGTCGATGAGGGCGTCCACCGCCTCCTGGAGCATCCGCTTCTCGTTGCGGACGATGATGTCCGGGGCGTTGAGTTCCAGCAGATGCTGAAGACGGTTGTTGCGGTTGATCACCCGGCGGTAAAGGTCGTTGAGATCCGAGGTGGCAAACCGACCGCCGTCCAGCTGGACCATAGGCCGGATATCCGGGGGGATGACCGGGATCACATCCAGGATCATCCATTCGGGCTTGTTTCCGGAAAGCCGGAAGGCCTCAACGCATTCCAGCCGTTTCAAAATACGGATTTTTTTCTGGCCGCTGGCGTCGTTAAGCTGCTGCTTCAGTTCCACGGATAGGGTTTCCAAATCCAGTTCCTTCAGCAGCTCCTTGATCGCCTCCGCGCCCATCGACGCCTTGAAATCGTCTTCGTATTTTTCCCGCATATCCGCGTATTCCTTCTCGGACAGCAGCTGACCCTTTTCCAGAATAGTGGAACCGGGGTCGATCACAATATATTTTGCGAAGTAAAGCACTTCCTCCAGCCGTCTGGGCGAAATGTCCAGAATCAGGCCCATCCGGGAAGGAATCCCCTTGAAATACCAGATGTGCGAAACCGGAGCGGCCAGCTCAATGTGTCCCATCCGTTCGCGGCGGACCTTGGACCGGGTGACCTCAACGCCGCACTTGTCGCAGATTTTGCCCTTATAACGCAGACGCTTGTATTTTCCGCAATGGCACTCCCAGTCCTTGGTCGGCCCAAAAATGCGTTCGCAGAACAGGCCGTCGGTTTCCGGCTTCAGGGTCCGGTAGTTGATGGTTTCCGGCTTTTTCACCTCGCCGTGGGACCACTCGTGGATCTGCTCCGGCGAAGCCAGGCCGATTTTAATCGACTCAAACACGTTAAATTCCAATTGCGACCCCTCCATTAAAAATCATCATCCATGTCGCCGTCGTCGAGTGCGAAGTCCATTCCGCCGCTCTCCTCTTCGAATTCAGGCGCGTCATCCTCGCCGAAGGTATCGTCTTCCTCGTCGTCAGCAGAGTAGCTCTCCTCGGAATCGCTGTCATCCACAAAGGTATTGAGGTCGTCGTAGTCGGATTCCTCCGCACTGCGGAAGCTGATATCCTCATCATCATCCTCGAAGGACTGCTTGAGGTCAATTTCCTCGTTGTTCCGATCCAGGACCTTAACGTCGAGGCCCAAGGACTGCAGCTCCTTGATCAGGACCTTGAAAGACTCCGGCGTGCCGGACTGGGGTACATTGTGACCCTTGACGATGGCCTCATAGGTCTTGACACGGCCGACCACATCATCGGATTTGACCGTCAGAATCTCCTGCAGGGTGTAGGCGGCGCCGTAGGCCTCCAGCGCCCAAACTTCCATCTCACCGAAACGCTGGCCGCCGAACTGGGCCTTACCGCCCAAGGGCTGCTGCGTGACCAAGCTATAGGGGCCGGTGGAACGGGCATGGATCTTATCGTCGACCAGATGGTGCAGCTTTAAGAAGTACATGACGCCTACAGTTACCGGGCTGTCAAAGGCCTCGCCGGTGCGGCCGTCATAGAGAATGGTTTTGCCGTCTTCCCGGAGCCCGGCCTCTTTCAGACAGGCTCGGATATCCTCTTCGTGAGCGCCGTCAAAGACCGGGGTCATGATCTTCCAGCCCAGCGCCTTGGCGGCGTAGCCCAGATGGACCTCCAGAAC
>CAKXAF010000335.1:1791-2617 GCA_934869045.1 uncultured Nitrososphaerota archaeon
CATCGGGCAGGAAGGGCATATCCTCCTGGGGCAGAATGCGGGAAACAACGCCCTTGTTGCCGTGACGGCCCGCCATCTTGTCGCCCACAGAGATTTTCCGCTTCTGGGCAATGTAGCAGCGCACGACGGTGTTGACGCCGGCGGCCAGCTCATCGCAATTTTCCCGGGTAAAGACCTTGACGTCCACGATGATGCCATATTCGCCGTGGGGAACGCGCAGAGAGGTGTCGCGGACTTCCCGGGCCTTTTCGCCGAAGATCGCGCGGAGCAGCCGCTCCTCAGCCGTCAGCTCAGTCTCGCCCTTGGGGGATACCTTTCCGACCAGGATGTCGCCCGACCGAACCTCTGCGCCGATGCGGATGATGCCGCGCTCGTCCAGATCCTTCAGGGCGTCCTCGCCGACGTTGGGGATGTCCCGGGTGATCTCCTCCGGCCCCAGCTTGGTGTCGCGGGTTTCAGTTTCGTATTCCTCAATATGAATGGAGGTATATACGTCGTCCCGGACAATCTTTTCGTTGATCAGGACGGCGTCCTCATAGTTATAGCCCTCCCAGGTAGTGAAGCCGATCAGGGCGTTTTTGCCCAAAGCGATCTCGCCCTTGCTGGTGGCAGGGCCGTCGGCGATTACCTGGCCCTTTTCCACCCGTTCACCCACCGAAACGATGGGCCGCTGGTTGATGCAGGTGCCCTGGTTGGAACGCATGAATTTCAGAATGGTGTATTTGTGCAGATCGCCGTCGTCCCCGCGGATGCCGATTTCCCGGGCATCCACCGATTCCACGACGCCGTTTTCACGGGCTAGCACGCAGACGCCAGAGTCCACAGC
>CAKXAF010000336.1:0-1706 GCA_934869045.1 uncultured Nitrososphaerota archaeon
CCGCGTAGTTATCTGTGTGTTTGGTGTGGTTGTTGTCGCCTTTCAGGATGCTGCCACCCGCTTCGGTAAAGCTCTTGGTAAAGCCCTCGGCCAATCCGATGGCGTAATCGCTGCCGGAGTCCTTATAAATAACCGCAGTTTTGGCGCCCAGATTCTCCGCCGCATACCGGGCCATAGCTCCACCCTGATAGGAGTCGCTGAAGCAAATGCGGAACGCATACTCCTGGACTTTTCCGTTGGCCACCGTCACATCGTTGGCAGTGGCGGAACCGGAAATCACCGGAACCTTATAGTTGTTCGCGTCGGGAATTTCCGCTTTGAACGCGCCGGAGGTCGCCGGCCCGAGGATCGCAAGGACCTTATCCTGCCCCATCAGCCGTTTGCCAAGAGTCGTCGCTTCCGCTTCGTCGGATTTGGTGTCATACTCCACCAGCTCAATGGTCTTGCCGTTGATGCCGCCTGCGGCATTCACCTCATCAATGGCCATCTTTACGCCGTCGACAGAACTCTGTCCATAGGTGGCAACGGCGCCGGTCAGCTCATAGCTCAGGCCGATTTTGATGCTGCTCGCGCCTTCCTCCACTTTATTGCCGTTGCTTCCGGAGCCGCCGCAACCGGCAAGCACACCGGCAGACAGCGCGGCCGCACACAGAACGCTGAGAAATTTCTTCATTTGAGAAAACCCCTTTTCTAATGTGTTTTGCAAGAATGATATGGGCTTAATGGTATGAATAGATTGTAAACGCTTTCCCAAATAAAGTCAATAGTTTTTGTAAAGAAAATGCAAGAAAAAAATCTTTTTTATGCAGAATACACGAAAGCCAAGAGAGAAGGAGAATGATTTCTCAGCATACTTTCAGAAAAAAGTCGGTTCATTTTAAAATTTTTGCAGACGATATCGTCATAATTTGAAATTTCATGCGAAAAAGAAGAAGTGTGTCCGCAGATTGTTCAGGATTTTTAAGCGATGTCCTGCGCATACGGACTCAAAAGCTCCTGCATCCGGCAGCCTTTTTAAACCCGCTGCGCCGCCTGCATCCCCCGCTCGATCCAGTTAGCCTTCTTTACATAGATCACCATGCAGACCGCCGCAGTGAACCAGGTCAGCGAATAGCCGAGGAAAACGACAATGATATCCTGAATCATCGGCATTGCAACGGCGATCCAGATCATCCGCAGCACGCAGAAATTGCCCACCAGCACCACCATCGGCACCATGGACAGCCCCGCGCCGCGGACGACGCCGCAAAGCCCCTGGGCAACCGCTAGGAAAATGTATGCCGGCGCCAGAACGTTCATCATATAGATCGCATAGTCCAGAATTTCCTGTTCCGGCGAAAAGATCCGGAGTATGTACCGCCCCAGAGTCAAAAGCAGCGCCGTCAGCCCCGCGATAACGCCGACGCTGAGAAAGACGCTGGTCCGCGCGCCCTTTCTGACCCGCTCGTAATTCTGCGCACCGATGTTCTGCCCGACAAAGGTAGTCGCCGCCATGGAAAAGCTCATCACCGGCAGCCCCGCAAATCCATCCAGCTTGTTGTAGGAAGCACATCCCGCCATGGCGGCCGCTCCGAAGCTGTTGATGTTGGCCTGAACGATGACATTTGAAAAGGAAACGATGGCATTCTGCAGCCCAGCGGGAAGGCCCAGCCGGACCGTTTCCGCCAGCATTTTGCCGTCAATCCGGAGCTTCCGCAGATGAACCC
>CAKXAF010000336.1:1716-2615 GCA_934869045.1 uncultured Nitrososphaerota archaeon
CGTCCGTCCGGCAGAGGTTGAGCATAACCAGCGCTGCCGACGCCGTTTGGGCAATCAGCGTTGCCCAGGCCACCCCGGCGATCCCCATCTCAAATACGATGACAAAAAGCAGATCCAGCGCGATGTTGATAATGCTGGCCACGATCAGATAGTACAGCGGCCGCCGGGAGTCCCCCACCGCCCGCAAAACTCCGGAGCCCATGTTGTAAAGCATCATGGAGATGATTCCCAGAAAATAGATCTGCATGTAGGAAACCGCACCCGGCATCACCTCGTCCGGCGTCCCCACCAGCCGCAGCAGAGCCGGCGACAGAAAGTATCCTGCAACCATCAGGAGCGCCCCCGCCAGCAGTGCCACCAAGATGGATGTGTGGACCGCCCGGTCCAGGTTCTCCCTGTCCTGGGCGCCGAAATAGCGGGCGATCAAAACGCCTGCACCGGTGGCAATACCGGTGAAAAAGCTGACCAGCAGATTGATGATCGGATTGCTCGCACCGACGGCCGCCAGCGCGTTCCCCCCAACAAAGTTTCCGACAACGATAGAATCCACTGTATTGTACAGCAGCTGAAAAAGATTCCCTAGCAGCAGGGGGATTGCGAAAAACAGCAGCTGTTTCCAAATGACCCCCTCGGTCATCAAGCCGCTGGCTGTGCGCGGCGCACGCGCGGTTCGTTTCTGAAACACCGGACCCTCTCCTTCTCTCTGACGCCAAACCCCATATGCAGCAAAAGCCCGTCCCGGCCCGGAACTCCGGGCAGCGGACGGGCATGCCGTCAAACCTTCTGCAGCTTGGCAAAATTGGCCATAATCTTTTTGGTACCGACCCGGTCAAAGATGGTCTCCACCAGATTGTCGTTGCCCATAGGCGTTATGGAAAGGACCGTTCCCTCACCGAAGA
>CAKXAF010000337.1:0-2301 GCA_934869045.1 uncultured Nitrososphaerota archaeon
GTCGTGAAGCTCCCGCTCGAACTCGTTGATTTCCTGATAGGCCCTCTGCCACGCCTCATCCGGACAGAGCTTTTCGATTCGCTCCACCATGACCCGGCCGTACCAGCTCCGGTCGAAAATGGAGATATGCCCGGTCTTGGGAAGGCGGGTCCAGAAACGCCACAAATAGTGCCGGGCCAGTTCCTGGGGTTCCGGTGCAGCAACCGGCACCACCTCGTAACCCCGGGGGTCCAGCGCCGCGGCGATCCGCTTGATATTCCCGCCCTTTCCAGCGGCATCCCAGCCTTCGTAGACGATGACCACCGGCACCTGCTTCCGATACAGGCGGTTATGCAGCGCCTGCAGCCGTTTCTGGGCATCTTTCAAGCGGATGCGGTATTCCTCTTCCGGCACCTGCTGATCCAGGGAAACCTCCGCCAATTTTGGCATGGGCAGCAGGGGAAAGAGTTCCCCTGGGATCTCCCAGGCAGAACGCCGTCCTTCCAGTGCGGCGGCGATACTCTGGGTCAGGACCTGCAGCGCCTGCAGCCGCTTGGCCCGCTCGCTGCCGTCTATAAGATACCAGGGGGCCCACGGGGAGTCCGTAGCGTCCAGGAGGCTGTCCCATACAGCGGCATACTTTTTGTAGCGTTTATTCTCCAGCCGGTCCAGAGCCGAGACCCGCCAGGAGGTATCCCGGGACTCCAGCAGCTTTTCAAAGCGTTCGTCCTGGGTTTCCTTAGAAATGTGAAGGAAGAGCTTGACCACCAGATAGCCGTTGTCGCAGAGCTGCCTCTCAAAGACGTTGAGACTGTGGACACGGCTGGCATATGCGCCGTTTTCCAGCCCATCCTCCATGACATTTTTGACCGTTTCGCCGTACCAGCCGGAATCCAGGAAGAGGAACCGCCCTTTGGGAGGAATTTTCTCAAAATAGCGCCAGAGGAATGGCCTGCGCGCTTCCTCCTCCACAGGCGGTACGATGGGGCAGACGCAGAAGGAACGGGGGTCGATGCTCCGGATGATGTCCCGGATGAGGCTGCCTTTTCCTGAGGCTCCCCAGCCCTCCAGCAGTACGATCACCGGCAGCCCCGCCTCCTTGATCTGCTGCTGCTGAATGGCAAGGCGCGCCTCCAGCGCGGCGGTCTCCGCCTTGACGGCGGCCTTCCCGCTCTCGGACAAAGGCGTCATTTTTTCGAACATGGAATCACTCCTATCTGGTCAAAATCGGGAGTTCCGCTATTTGCATTATATACCCTTTCCCGTCAAAAATGCAAGAGCTTTCCTGCGTTTTCCGGAGCATTCCCCGGAAAAGCGTGGAAACCCGCTTAAATCCTCAAAAGAAGGTGATTTTCCGCCGGAAATCTCCCCATGCTTCGGTTTTGTCCCTTTTTCTTCATAAAATCTTAACACATCCTCTTTGCGGGTTTTCCCCGGCTATGCTATAATGGCGATATTGCGGGGCTGCGTATGTCCTTTGGGCACGCGGACCCGCCCAAATTTTTCATCCGGAGTCGCTTAACATGAAAATTATCATTGTCGGGGACGGCAAGGTCGGCGCGACGCTGACCGAGCATCTCTCCAAAGAAGGCCACGACGTCGTTGTCATCGACCAGGATCCCCAGGTCGTGGAGGAGATGGTCAATCAGTATGACGTCATGGGGATCAGCGGGAACGGCGCCAGCTACAGTGTGCTTATGGAGGCCGGCGCGAACAAGGCAAATCTGCTGATTGCAGCCACCTCCTCCGATGAGCTGAACATCCTCAGCTGCATGGTCAGCAAAAAAATCGGCGCCCGGCACACCATTGCCCGGGTACGGAATCCCGAATATTCCCAGCAGCTGGTTTTCCTACGGGAGGAGCTGGGCCTGAGCATGGTGGTCAACCCGGAGATGGAGACCGCCACCGAAATCTGCCGCGCTCTCCGCTTTCCCTCCGCCATCAATATGGAAACCTTTGCCCGGGGCCGGGTGGAACTGGCGGAAATCAAGGTGCAGCCTGACAGTATCCTGAACGGTCAGCCGCTTTTTTCCCTTCCGGACCGGCTGCGCGTCAAAATCCTGGTCTGTGCGGTTCAGCGAGATGGCGAGATTGTCATTCCCGACGGAAATTTTGTCATCCAGACAGGCGATAAGATCCACGTCACAGCCTCTCATGCAGAGCTGGCCGCTTTTTTCAAGGTCATGGGCATCTATAAGCAGAAGGCCCGCAGCGTCCTGATCATCGGCGGAGGCAAGATCGCCCACTATCTGACGCTCCAGCTTCTCGACGCCGGGATGCAGGTAAAAATCATCGAGCACGACCGCCAGCGCTGCCACGAAC
>CAKXAF010000337.1:2311-2614 GCA_934869045.1 uncultured Nitrososphaerota archaeon
AACTCAGCGACTGGCTCCCCAAAGCCCCCGTCATCCACGGCGACGGCACCGCTCAGTCTCTCCTGCTTCAGGAGGGTATCGACACCGTCGACGCAGTGGTCTCCCTGACCGGCATGGATGAGGAGAACATCCTCATCTCCATGTATGCCCAGACCCAGAAAGCGGACAAGGTGGTCACCAAGATCAACCGCCTGTCCTTCCTGGACATGCTGGGGAATATGGGGCTGGACACCATTGTCTCCCCCAAGACCATCGCCGCTAACCGCATCATCCGCTACGTCCGCGCCATGCACAATTCTGACG
>CAKXAF010000338.1:0-1448 GCA_934869045.1 uncultured Nitrososphaerota archaeon
TTTACTGCGGTCCATGCTTTTCTGCGAGATCCCCGAGGCAGATTTGGATAAGCTGCTGCACTGCCTGAGAGCAGAGACCCGACGGTACGCAAAAGGCGGGACTATCTGCCGCGCCGGAGAACGGGCAGCGGCCATGGGGCTGGTTCTGTCCGGCGGTGTGAATATCGAAAATGACGACATCTGGGGAAACAGAACAATTTTGGATCACGTAGCTCCCGGACAGGTCTTCGCAGAGGCCTACGCCTGCGCCCCCGGGGAGCCGCTGCAGGTGAGCGCCGCAGCGGCGGAGGAAACAGAGGTCCTTTTTCTCCAGGCAGGAAGGCTCTTAAAGCCCTGTTCCCAAGGGTGCGCACAGCATAGCCAGCTACTCCGGAACCTTCTGGTGATCTCTGCCCAGAAAAACCTCATCCTGTCCCGCCGGATGTTTCACACCACTTCCAAAACCATTCGGGGGCGGCTCCAATCCTATTTTTCGGATCAGGCGGTCCGTCAGGGCAGCCGGGAATTTTCGATCCCCTTCAACCGTCAGCAGCTGGCCGACTATCTGGGAGTCGACCGGAGCGCCATGTCCCATGAGCTGAGCAAAATGCAGAGGGACGGCCTCCTGACCTATGAGCGAAATCGGTTCCGGCTGGCGGAACGGATATACACCGCGGCCGATCCGGTCAATGATGCCCAGGGTTTCGGGAAGAACGCGGTCCACTGACTGGAAAACCTGGGTCATAACGGAAAAAGCATCTCCGTCCGCACCGATGGAGATGTCCCCCGGAGCAAACGTTTTATTCCGGACTAATCCAGATTCCGGGCCAGCTTGGCTGCGGCCATGTTGACGAAATCCTCGGGGTTTTCTACGATGAACTCCCCCAGCTTGCGTTCCACCCCTTTCAGGGAGGGAAGCAGGCTGCGGATGTAGGAAAGGCATTCCGTGCTGTTCATGGGTGTTCCTCCATAATTTCCCGCATACCGTAGAAGCAGCGGTCAAAATCACCAGGATTGCGGGCGGCTTCTTCAGGGGTTGTGCTCCCGGTCAGGAGCAGCCAGGCCTGGAAGCCGCAGTTGCGGGCAAATCCCATGTCCGTATCCAGCCGGTCCCCGATGACGCAGATTTCCTCCGCCCGGCATTGAAACAGGCGGGTGAAATACTGGCGCAGATGTGCGGATGGTTTTCCGGCAATCAGGGGCTGTATCCCAGTTGCTGCGGTGATAGCCTGCAGAATTCCGCCAAGATGGGGAAGAGGGCCCTCCTCACTGGGAATCAGATCGTCAGGATTGGTGGCCAGAAACCGGGCTCCCTGCCGGATCAGTCCACACGCCCGCCGGACGCAGCCCATCGTCAGCTCCTCCGAAAAGGACACCAGCACAAATTCCGGGTTTTGCTCTGTCAGACAGAGGCCGCGCAGGGCCGCATATCTTTGGAGAAAGGGGGTGCCGAATACTGCCGTCCGGGG
>CAKXAF010000338.1:1458-2600 GCA_934869045.1 uncultured Nitrososphaerota archaeon
CCGCTAGGATGCTGGAGGTGATAACAGTCCCTTTTGGGGTGGGAATGCCGAGCCTCCGGAGCTTTCGCTCAATTTCCCGGGGGCTTTTTTCCGGCGCATTGGTCAGAAAACGGTAGGGCTGGCCAGAGCGACCGAGGTATTCGATGAATTCGGCGGCGCAGGGAAGAGGTTCCCGGCCGCGGTAGATGGTGCCGTCCAAATCGATGAGATAACAGGCCATGCTGCGGACACTCCTATTCTGGTTCGTGAAAGGGTAAATCCTTTGCTTATCTATAATTATAGCAGTTCTGCAGCTGATTTGCGATTGATTTTTGAATTTACCTGATATTTTCTATCAATCGATCATATTGAAATTAGACTCCATTCTCGCTTACAATACGGATAGAGAAAGCGGACCGCCTCCTGGGTACAGCTGTTTCTGATCGACCGTGGGAGATCAGCTGGGGAAAGTGAGCCGGCTTCACGTGACCCGGGACGGGGAGGAATTCCACCGTCTTTCTGTGGATTTGTTGGCAGCCGCAGGTATTCGGGAGCCGGAGCAGCGGCTGAGGGAATACCCGGGACTGCGCGGTTGGCACACCGGCGCTCATATAGGCCAGCCGGATGTGATCCACGCGCCGCTGCCGTCGGTAACGAGCTGGAAGACTGCTGATCTTTTGCGGCATTTCACCGGGCATCTTCACTTTTCCCATACAGCCCGGCTGCCTTCCGGGGTGGAACAATTTGCAGCGGTTCCTGGGTTTGAGGGCGGCTCTCGCTTAATCCGGCTGATACGGGGCGTGCGCTTTTTACCTACTTTTTGAATTTTTCAAGAAATTCCCAAGGAAACGAAACAGTTTTTTCGGGAATTCTTGATGGTTCCGAAACGTTTCTGTCATTCCTGACTGTTATACTGGATGCATACCATCAAAAAAGACGGAAAGGACGGAGTAAAGTGATGACAAAGTCGAAACGAAAAAGCTGGAAGGGAAAATTTTTGGTGCTGCTTACGGCGGCGGTTCCGGCGGCGCTGCTTGCCGGCTGCGGTTCGGAGAAAGCGGCAGCGTTCCAGATGGCGTTCTGCGCGCCTTATGTGGAGGCAGAGGCGGTGGAGACTTACGGTGAGACGGTCAAAGCAGATCTGCCGGAACTGACAGTGGAGG
>CAKXAF010000339.1:0-2328 GCA_934869045.1 uncultured Nitrososphaerota archaeon
CAATGCCCGCGTGTGGCACACCATCGCTGAACATGACAAACACGTCGCCCAGCTCCACCTGCATCCGGCTCTCATAGATGGTCTTCCCATCGATGACGTTGACCTCTACCGGATACTCCACATGCTTGCCGTTCCGCAAAAGGACACAGAGAGGATTGTCAAACTGAACCATGTACGCACTGCCGTCAGTCCGGATCTGCAGAATGGTAAAGGTCGAATACGCCACCTGGCGGATCTTGCAGATCGGCAAGGTCTGGGCAATGGTTTCCACACAGTCCTGAATGTCCATACCGGAAGACATCATGGTACTGATGATTTTGGAGGTCAGGGTAGAAAGGATATTGGCCTTAACCCCGCTTCCCAGGCCGTCGGCCAGCACCGTTGTCATCGTGTCCTCATGATAGATGGTTTCGACCCGATCGCCGCAGAGTTCCTCCCCTTTTTTGTTCAGGCTGACATAGCCGGCTTCAATGAAATACCGCATCTTGTCCCGCCTTTCCTAATCCGCCATGGAGGTTTTCAGTTTTGTCAGAGCGATTTTGGTCTCGGCCGTGGTTTCGCCCAGCAGCGAAGCGATCTCCTGCACCACACGCATCTGCTTGCTGATGACCTGATCGGTAATTTCTATGGTATCCCGGCGCATGGCAGCGGCCTTTTTGGCCTCCTGTTCCTCTTTGTTGATGTCCTTGAGGAATATCAAAAGCAACCGGTGTTCCTCATCATAAACAATCGACTTTTCCACATAGATGCCGCGGCATTCCAGCAGACAACGCTCCGACAGGATATTCTGCCGGGAATCCACCACCTCGGCCAGCTCAGCCACATCATAAACCTCATCGGCCGGATGCCCCACCATATCAATGCTGGGGTCGATGCCGTAAAGGGCATAGGCGGCCCGGTTGAACTGCTGGATTACTAACGTGTCGTCCACCGCGATAATCGCATTGGGCGTCGCGTCCAAAACGTTGTTGGATACCGACTCCGCACGCTCCTTCATATAAGGCAGGCACATTTCCAGCTCGGCTTTGCCCTGATAAACAGCAATGGCCTTGTCCCGGCAGGTGGGGTAGCCACAGGCGCCGCAGTTGAGCATATCCTCCGGGCGGTGCTTGCCGATCTTCGCCAGGATCTCCTCGATCGCGCCCTCGCCGGGCATCTCCAGGCTGGGCAGATCCATACCAATCCGCTTCTCCAGCGGCTCCCGGAGAACGGCGTCATAATCCCGCACAGGATCTGCGCTGTCCTCTACATAGGTCTGGGCAGCCAGCATTCCGCGGACAGATTTGGGCATGGCCGGGCCGTTGATACAGCTCCCAGCACAGGCGCTCATTTCGATGAAGTATCCGCGAAGGCCGCCGGCCTGGATTTCCTCCAGAGCGCGGCGGCAATTCTCCCCGCCGTCCACCGCTAGATAATGGTAGCCCGGATCCTTGTCCATGGACTTGAGGATGCCTCCTGTCTCCGGGAAGAAACGGCTCCGGTAGCGTCCGTCATCCTCCAAAGAGCGGTCGACTTCGATGTTCTCCTCCTGAAGCCAGTCGTAAAGCTCGTCAAAAGTAATGGTGCAGTCAACGCTGCCATCACCGCAATATTGATCCACTTCATCCTTTTTGGAGATGCAGGGGCTGACAAATACCACCTTGGAGCCGGGGTGCTCCTCCTTCAGGAGCTTGGCATGAGCGTGCATGGGGGAGATCACCGGCGCGAGATAGGGAATGCAGTCAATGTAGTACTTTTGAACCAGCCGCACAATGGAGTGGCAGCAGGTGGAGATAATCAGCGGATGCCCTTCGGCCACTAAACGCTCATACTCTGTTTTCACGATCTTCGCGCCGATAGCGGTCTCCGATACCTCCCATATACCGAGTTTTTTCACCGCTTCCGCCACGGGCGTCAGGCTGGTCACGCGAAACGCTGCCGAATAGGAAGGCGCCATAGCCATAATAACCTTTTCCCCCTGGCGGATGTACTCCTTCACCAAGTGGGTGTCATCCCGAACCTCCTTTGCGTTCTGGGGACAGACCCGCACGCAGCGGCCGCATAGGATGCACTCGTCCTTGATAATTTGGGCCTGATGGTCCCGAAACCGAATCGCTTTTATCGGACATTCTCGGATACATTTATAGCAGTTTTTGCAGTTGGCCTTTTTAAATCTCAGAATTTCCATAACGGTCCCCTCTTCCGCGAATCATTTCTGCAGTGGTTCCAGAACATACTTATGGAAAATTTCCACAGCATTCTCAGGGGAAACGTGATCGACCAGTTCTCCGTTAATCATCGTTGCAACGCCATCTGTGCAATGGCCAAGGCAAAACGACGCCTTCAGTT
>CAKXAF010000339.1:2338-2599 GCA_934869045.1 uncultured Nitrososphaerota archaeon
TGATCAGCTCCTGAAATACATGGATAATGCTGTAGGACCCTTTCAAATGGCAGGAACTGCCGACACAAATGTTAACATCCATCGTGAAACCTCCCAAATCTCAACCGCTTGCTGTAGTACAGTAAATTGTTGAATTATTATCAAATTGGTATTTTAATTATACTGTTTTTCTATAAAATTGTCAACGACCGGATCGGAAAATTTCCCTTTTCGCCAAAAAAGCGTCTTCATTTTCATGTTCCCTGCAATCCACGCAAAAAG
>CAKXAF010000340.1:0-1416 GCA_934869045.1 uncultured Nitrososphaerota archaeon
GCCCAAGGGGATTGAGCTGACGAATATGCTGGAGGAGCGGCAGGAGGCGATGGAAGCGGCGCGGGATTTCCGGCTGACCTTCCGGCCATTTGAAATCAAGACGGTGAAGGTCCGCTATTAAGGCAAAGGTGCGGCGCGCATAGTTCCTCTGAATTTTCAGGGAGCGAGGGAGAGGCGCCTTCTCCTTCGCTCTGGTGGAAAAAGGTGTATTTGGGGCAAGTTAAAGCGCTCCCGGAATTCCGGGAGCGCTTTTTGTAAATCAGTAACGGCCGTATTTTTCAGCCAGGGGGGTCAACTGCCGGAGGATTTCCGGACGGACGCCGGGCGCGACGGAGCAGGCGGAGCTTAAGATATAGCCGCCGTCTTTTCCGCCGTCGGCGATCATCTGTCTGACATAGGCGTCCAGCTCCTCGTCGGTGGCCTGCAGGAGGACGTTGACCGAATCCATGTTGCCTTTGAGAAAGAGGTCGGAGCCCACCCGGCGTTTCGCATCGGCCAGCTCCACGTCACCCAAGGGGGCGGGGTCCATGCACTCGATGCCGTCAATGCCGGTATCACGCATCAGCTCCAGGCGGTCGCCGATGAATCCACAGGTGTGGGTGTAGACCGGGATGCCCGGGCAGTAGGCGTGAATCCGGGAGGTAAGCTCTTTCTCATAGGGGACGACAAATTCCTCGTAAAAAGGGCGGGAGATAAAGCTGCTGCCCACGAAGGGGGAGGAAATTTTCATAGCGTCGACGCCAACGTCGATCTGAGCTTTGGCGTGAGCAAAATAATAGGGAATGTACCGTTCAAAAATCCGGTGGCATTTTTGGGGATCCAGGAGGAGGGCCATCATGGCGTTCTCCAGCCCGAGGAGAATGCACAAAGCGTTCATGGGGGCGTCGATTTCACCATGGACGGAGAATTTCTCCTTCTTTCCAGCCTCCACGACCAGCTTGTGAAGGGCCATGTCCCTGGAAAAATCGGTTTTGATCTCCAGTGCGTCCACATCGATCTCATCGATTTCCGGGTGCGGTTCTTCCGGGGGACGTTTGGTACAGATCCAGCGGTTTTTGCGCTGCTCGTAAACCGCGCCGTCGGGGAAGCGGAACTGCTCGGCGCCGTCGGCCAGGGGAGTCCGCTCCACATGCCGGCACTGTTCCTCCCAGTCGTCGGAAACACAGACGTTGAGCAGGATCCCGTCAAAGGCGTAATCCCGGCGGAGACGGCAGAAGGCCTCCGCATATCCGGGAGCAGTGTAATACATATCAAAAGGAGGAATGCCGCTGTTCCATTCCATATATTCCTGGCTCAGCTGGCACATAACGGGTACGCGGTCCGCCTTTTGTCGGCGCATGGCCAGATGCATCCGTTCGTAGCTTGTCATTTTTACATCTCCATTCAGCAACTTCTGTTAAGACTATCATACCGGAA
>CAKXAF010000340.1:1426-2562 GCA_934869045.1 uncultured Nitrososphaerota archaeon
CCCGGAATTCTGCAGGGCAGCAGCCGCTGCTCCGGCGGAAGGCACGGCTGAAAGTGCTGGCGGCCCGGCAGCCGACCCGAAAGGAGATTTCCGCTACGGAGGCATTTTCGTAGCGGAGGATTTTTTGAGCCTCCCGGATGCGGACATAGTCCAGGTAACTTTTCAGCGTTTTGCCAGTGGCACTACGAAACAAACGGGAGAGGTAGGCACTGGAGTAACCGGACGCTGCCGCGATATCCTGAACACTGATGCCGCTGGCGTAGCGCTCCTCGATCAGGCGGCAGATGCGACTGATCCTGGTCAACTCCAGAGATGGGCCGCCGGAGCGGATGCGAAGCTCTCCGTTTCGCTGGAGCCAGGCGAGGATGAGACAGAACTGGCCATAGAGCATATGAAGGTATCCGGGCTTTTTTGCCGCACATTCGGCAGACATGGTTTGGAAGGCTGCGCAGATCTCCGCCTCAAAAGGAAACGGCGAGACAAGAACGCCGCTTTCGATAGGGGACTGGCCAAGAAAGCTGTTCAGATACTGTGGACGGACGGCGGGGCGTTCGTCCAGGTGCAGGACGTCTGCGGTAAAGAGGACAACGTCCATCGCTGCGTTCGAAGAGAGAACAGCGGTGGAATGAATGTCAAAGGGCTGAATCAACACCAGGTCGCAAGGCTTCAGGAGGCTTTTTTGGGCGTTCAGTTCCTCTTCAATGGCGCCGCTGCGGACAAAAACCATTTCGTACCAGTCGTGCCAGTGGCGGGGAGAGACCAGGCCAGGATGGGCCGCCGTTACGGTGAAAGCGGATATAGGGGAGCCCGGCTGCTGAGAGAAGTACTGTTCCTGGAAAATTTTCATGCGATCCTCCTGCCTTTCCCCTTCATTATAGCAGAAAGAACGAGGAATGGCTAGAAGAAACTGCTGTTTTGCAGGACGGCGGCGGTATAATCCGCGTTTTTTCCCATATTATAAAGGGAGGGGGCATGAAAATGAAAAAGGGTTGGGAATATGCTGCATGGGCGGGAAGCGCGTTGGCGGTAGGCGGAATTGCGGGGCTGCTGATTCGGGAGGGGATTGGGAATTTTCAAGCAAATGTGGAAAAACCTCCTTTAACCCCGCCAATGTGGGTGTTTCCGGTGGTGTGGAC
>CAKXAF010000341.1:0-378 GCA_934869045.1 uncultured Nitrososphaerota archaeon
CTCATAGCGGAGCAGCCCGTCTGGGAAACCGGAAACCATGTAAGGATACCAATTCGCCTTGGACTCGCTGGCCTTCATTTCCTGGCCGGGGTTCTTTTCCGGGACGGCATCAGTGACCAGACGGCAGGGACCGGTGCCGGGAGCCCAATAGCGGTCCGTATACTCCAGCTCGGACAGTTGGGAATCAGCAGGCTTCAGGCGGGCGTAGGTGGTCTTCTCCGCATTGGTAAACTCAAAACCCTTGCCCTCCGGCCCAAGCCAGGGAGCCAGGCAGTAGAGGCCGGTATCGGGCGCGACTTCCGCTTCCGCGTAATTGATATCCAGATAGCGGAGAGTCGCCTCCGGATACTTATTTTTATCCGTGATAACGCCATAGCC
>CAKXAF010000341.1:388-2507 GCA_934869045.1 uncultured Nitrososphaerota archaeon
GTTTGTCGTAGTATTCAGAGGTCAGAGGTGCCAGAAGGCCGACTTCCAGTTCTCCACTTTCAAAGTTTTCGGCGGTCAGGCCGGTACCCCAGGTAACAAAGCCGGCCTGATTGTTTTTCAGCTTGGCGGTTGCCTGCTCGGTCGTCTGAGTGTAGCATTCATTGTCCAGAAGCTGCTCGGTATAAAGGGCGTTCATGTAGGTAATGAAGTGCTCGAACTGTTCTGAAAGCGGCGAATAGGAAACCGTTCCGTTTTCATCCACCACAAAGTGCGGCTCCAGATCCTCACCGAAGGCAGCGTAGAGAAAGTTTTCAGCGGCGTTGTTTCCGCTGGTATTCGGCTGCGGCATAAGAGGATAAATATCGTCTCCCAGGGTCTTGATGGCACGAAGGACGTCTGTCAGCTCGCCCACTGTCGTCGGGACCTCTTTTCCGACCTTTTTCAGCCAGTCCTTTCGGTAATAGATCGTGCTGTCCGCCATAGTCAGGGTATCCGCCAGGTACGGAAGCATGTAGATGTTTCCGTCGGAGGCTTTGATGCCGTTGGCTGCGTCCGGATTATCCGCCAGCACCTTGGAGAGATTGGGCATATATTTGGGGATGAGGTCTTTGATGTTTTGGAACACGCCGGTATCCACGCCGTATTTCTGCTCATCTGAGGTGTCCGTTCCGGCCCAGAACAGGTCCGGGTAATCGCCGCTGGCAAGGGCGAGGTTCTTCTTTTCCGCCCAGTTTTCTGAGGCAACGCCGACAAATTCCCAATGGATGTTCGTCAATTCCTCCATGTCCTGGAAGTAGGCAAGCTCGCTCCAGTCTCCGCGGCCGGTATTGAGGGTATGCATCATAGTCAGGGTGATTTTCTCGTTTACAATGGGATAGCCGGTTTCATTAAAATTCTCGATGGTCCCACTGTTTTCAGGAGCTGAAGAGGACACGGCCTCAGAGCTGGCGCCTGAAGACGGAGACGAGGAAGAGGGGGAGTCGCCGCAGCTTGCCAGCAGACTGGACGCCGCCAGCAAAACCGCAGAGATTCTCAGCGCAAGTTGTTTTTTCGCCATAACAAGATATCCTCCTTATTAAATAGGCTCTCAGCCTTTAATTGAGCCAATCATCATGCCCTGAGCAAAATGTTTCTGAATGAAAGGATACACAATAATCGCAGGGAGGGACGCCACAACGATAACGGAATACTTGATCAGGCTGGCCAGTTCAATTTGCAGATGCATCAATTCATCCGCCCCCTGGACGCCGGTTGCCATCATGCTGGCCTTCTGCTGATTCTGAATCAGGATCTCGCGGAGGATCAGCTGCAGGGGAAATTTATCTCGATCCGTCAAATAAATCATGGCGTTAAAGTAGGAATTCCAATGCGCTACGCCATAGAACAGCGCCATAACCGCGATGAGTGCTTTGGACAGAGGCAGAACAATATTGAGGAACATCCGGGTAACGGAGCATCCGTCGATCATCGCTGCCTCCTCCACGCTGGCAGGCAGGGACGAAGCAAAGAAGGTGCGGGCGATAATCAGGTTATAAGCGCTTACGGCGCCCGGAATAACCAAGGCCCAAATTTTGTTGAGCATATGCAGGTTTTTAATCAGTAAATAGCTCGGGATCATGCCGCCGCTGAAATACATGGTGAAAGCGATCAGGAACATGATCACATTGCGCCCCATCAGCCGCTTTTTAGAAAGGGCATAGGCGCTGGTAAGGGTCAGCGTCAGGTTGATAATGGTTCCAACCGCAGTATAGAGGACCGTGTTCAGGTATCCCGATACGATATCTGGATCCTGAAAGACCCGCTTATAACCCTCAAACGTGATACCGCGGGGAAAGAGCACCATCTGCCCGGAATTCACAAGATCCGGATCGCTGATTGAGGCGGAAACAATATACACCAGCGGATACAGGATCACTAAAAACAGAATCGCCAGCAGTATCAGATTGACAACGTCAAACAGGTGATCCCGAAAGCTTTTTCCAACTACCATACTCTCTCTCCTTTCAAAACAGGCTCGTATCGCTGAGTTTTTTGGACAGGTAGTTGACAAGCACGAGGATCAGGAAGTTTACAACAGAATTAAAGAGTCCGACTGCGGTAGAAAAGCTATACTCCGCCT
>CAKXAF010000342.1 GCA_934869045.1 uncultured Nitrososphaerota archaeon
CTGATTATCTTCGCATTTCTCCCGTTTATGATCTGGTTCTCCGTCATCATCCGCCGGGAGATGAACGCGGCCTTCACCCGTACCCGTGAGGAAATGGCCGAGATTAACGCCGGGCTGGAAAACTCTATTGCCGGCATCCGGGTCTCCCGGGCCTACACCTGCGGGACCCATGAAGAGAAGAAATTCGCCCGCTATAATGACCGGTATCAGAAGGCCCGGAGCGACTCCTACCGGGTCATGGCCAAATTCTTCTCCACCACCGGCTTTTTTACGGACTTTCTCTACCTGGTCGTACTGGTGGCGGGCGGACTTTTTTTCTATTTTGAAAAAATTGACGCGGGCGGATTCGCTGCGTTCCTGCTCTACATCAACCTGTTTCTAAACCCGGTCAACCGGCTCATTTCCTTCTTTGAGCAGTTCCAGAACGGTATGACCGGTTTCCGGCGGTTCGAGGAGATCATGGCTGTGGAGGAGGAACCGGAGGCCCCCAGCGCCAAGGTTCTTCAAAACGTCCGGGGAGCCATCGACTTCGACGGCGTCAGCTTCCAGTATGAGAGCCGGGAGGACGGGGAGGATGGGTCCCACATGGTCATCCGGGACCTGTCCCTGCACATCGACCCAGGCAAGACCGTGGCGCTGGTGGGGCCATCCGGCGCGGGAAAAACCACCCTCTGCCACCTGATCCCACGGTTTTACGAGGTTTCCTCCGGCGCGATCCGCATTGATGGCCAGGACATCACCGGACTGACCCGGCTCTCCCTGCGGCAGAACATCGGCATGGTCGCTCAGGAGGTCTTTCTGTTCACCGGCACCATCCGGGAGAACATCGCCTACGGGAATCTGGACGCCACAGAGGAGCAGATCATCGAAGCGGCGAAAAAGGCCAACATTCACGATTACATTATGACCCTGGACGAGGGGTATGACACCTACGTGGGCGAACGGGGGGTCAAACTCTCCGGCGGACAGAAACAGCGGATCTCCATCGCCCGGATCTTCCTCAAAAACCCAGCCATCCTCATTCTGGACGAGGCTACCTCAGCCCTGGACAACGCCACGGAAATGCTGATCCAGCAAGCCCTGGAGGAGCTTTCCCGGGGACGGACCTGTATTGTTGTCGCCCATCGGCTCTCCACTATCAAAAATGCCGACGAAATCATCGTCCTTACCGACGAGGGCATCCAGGAGCGCGGGACCCATCAGGAGCTGCTGGAGCAGGACGGGATCTACGCCAATCTCTATCAATACCAGTTCCGGGAGTAAGGATTCCACGCTCCGTGGACGGAATTCCAATACGCGCAGGTTGCGCCTCGCCCCTTTCTGTGGTAAGATAAAGCCAGAAAGGGGCGCTTTTTCATGGACTGCACAAAAACCGGCGCTTTCATCGCCGCAAAAAGAAAACGCCTGGGGTTTTCCCAGCAGGCTCTGGCAGAACAGCTGGGAGTCACCAACAAGGCGGTGAGCAAGTGGGAGCGCGGCGACGGATTTCCGGACATCACTCTGATTCCTGGGCTGGCCAGGGCGCTGGGGGTCACAGCCGACGAACTCCTGGCTGGGGAGGACGGCGTCCCCCCTCCTGCTTTGCCTCCGGCAGAAACGGATGGAACCTTTTTGCGGGAGCTGGGACGTTTTGAACGCTGCGCGGTGCTGTCATTGCTGCTGGGAGTTCTCTGGCTGATACCAGGGCCGCTGGCGTACCATTTCTCCGGAGGGCATTTTTATCTCAGCTACTGGATCACCATACCGGGGCTGACCATAAGCCTGCTGATCTGGATCGCCGGCTTTTCCCGGCTGAAGGACCGGGCGGATGGGAGGAGGCTTCTCCCCCGGACGGCGGGCTGGCTGGCGGCAGGGCTGTGGCTCTGGTGCCTCCCTGCTATCCCGTGGATGCAGAAGCTGGGCCACTGGGCAAAAGAGTGGTTTTCCGGACACATTACCGACGGCGGGGACGTTTTCTCCGGGACAGAGGGCTGGCTTCTCTACAACCGGTTCTGGGGCAACACCCTGGCTGTTTACTGCGTGCTGATGGGAGCGGGGACCGTTTTGCTCTGCTTTTGGGCACAGATTTTAAAAAAGGAGCCTGTTCATGACTGAGAACCCATTCCCCTATTCCCATTCCAATAAGCGATACCATACCTGGGACTACCATCTCCGGAAGAAATTCGGCGGCAAGGTGTTCAAGGTCTCTCTGGACGGGGGATTTTCCTGCCCGAACATCGACGGAACCTGCGGGACCGGCGGCTGTACCTACTGCACCTACGCCTTCCGGCGGCAGACGCCGGAGAGCCTGCTGGAGCAGTTCGAGGCGGGAAAGGCGATGCTCCACAAAAAATGGCCGGACGCGGCGCAGTACATTCCCTATCTCCAGGCCAACACCAACACCTACGCGCCGGTTTCAGAGCTAAGGGAGAAGTACGAGGCGGTTTTGGCGGAGCCGGGAGTGGTAGGGTTAAGCATTGCCACCCGGG
>CAKXAF010000343.1 GCA_934869045.1 uncultured Nitrososphaerota archaeon
TTGTTGTACTGCTCATAATAGGGTACGCCGTCCTTGCTTCGGGAGACCAGCCGATCTCCCCCATTTTTATAAAAATCTGTGGAGACGTCGATCAAATGCCCTTGGAAATAGAGGGTGACATTCCCTCCCTCTGCCCGCACCTGACGAATCCCCGCTCGAAGGGCCTCCGTTCCGCCCAGAGTCTCGCTGACCTCCAGGTCCGGATATCGGTTGTCGTGACCGGAATCATACCAGCCGAAAAGTCCCACGGTATCACAGCCGGTTTCCCGGGCCATTTTGTAGAGCTGTGGGATCGAGGAATAGGGCCACATTTCTGTGCCGAACTGCTGCTTCATAATCACCAGGTAATAGCCGGTCATATTCCGCACCCAGTCCGGGACATGATGATGGGGCCTCCAGGTTTCTGACCAAGCTGCATATCCATCGGCACCGCGATGCCAGGATCCGGCATAAAGCTGTAAAAGCGCATCCGGTGCTTCCCAGTTTTCTCCTTCCCGGACAAATGGCATCTTGTCGAAAAGCAGAGTAACTGCGCCGCGGTCCGAAGCGCTTCCACGGGCTTTCAGGGCGGTCACATAATGGTCTGCGTCATAGCTTGCCAGGAAAAGGGTCTCCCCGCCGTCCTCCAGCGCCATCCATTGCATAGAGGCAAAGCCTGGATAGGTTCCTCCAAAGGTACAGTTTCCGTTTCCCCGGCTGGGACCCTGACGGGAAAGGTATTCGCCGATATTGGTGATACGGACGCCGCTTTGGTTGGGGTAAAGAAGGGCCGGTTTTCCTCCGCCCAGGGTTTTGATTATGCCAACACAGGGATATTCGAAATCCGTAATGAGGGTGTCCTCTTCCCGGTTGTTCAGGAAAGCCCGGAAGCGAAGAGCATCCTCTTCCAAAGCTACGATCAGCGTCAACGCAATGCATACCTCAGCACCGTCCCGGCAGCGCAGCTTTTCCGCATGGAAACGCAGTTCCCCGCTGGTTTGGATCACCGAGAATTCTTGATCCCGGCTGAATACCACGTTCTCCCAGTTCCCGCCTTTGCGGAATACCAGACGGAAGCTGCTCCCCGTGGGCGAATCGATAACGTTGCGGCCGGAGCCGGACAATGCAGTCAGCTGCCCCTGGGCGTCAAATTCTGCTGAAAGGTGCGGGTTTTCCAAACGATACATTTAGAGCACCTCCTCGTCTTTTTCATAAAGGATCGCCAAAATCTGCTGCGGGGCCAATACCACTGGCATGGATTCCACCGTTTTTTCTACGGTGGAGGCCTCCGTCAGCCGCCAGCCGGGGACTTGGAAACCGTCCAGCGATACCGGCGAAGCGGAATCATTCCAGAGGGCCGCGACCATGCGGTTTCCTTTCACAAAAGAACGCGCCAGTAGGCCGGGGCAGCGGTTTTCCAGCAGATCCGTATCCCGATATTCCCCTCTGCCATATACGTCCCAGTACCGGGCACGGAGAGCATCCACTTTTTTGGCGTACTCCCGGTATTCCGGCCAACGGTCTGCAAGGATATCGTTCTTATCGTCCTGATAGCGAAGTTCCATCTCCATCCTCAGGCCGAACAGAAAGCTATAGTTCGCCACCCGAGGCGCTACATAGGGATAAGGATTCCGAACAGTCACACCAGTTTCGGGGAAGCAGTAGCGGAACAGCTCCGGATAATTGGCACAGACCGGGTTGGAACCTTCAGCCAGCTCCTCCCGCTCCCCTTCCGGGAACGGATACAGGTACATGCCGTGAAGACAGTCGGTAAATGCAGAATAAACATCGGTGATATGTTCGGTCATAAAGCAGAATTCCGGGCTGATCTTTTTGGTGCGTTTCTGGATTCGATCCAGCAGTTTCAGGCGTCCCTGGCTCATGGAGAGCGAGGGCTTTCCATGGACGTGCGGGTGACTTTCATTGAAACAGGGGTAGGCGTACATCCCTCCGATCTGATCATAGAGAACGCCGTCCGCGCCAAAGCTGGCGACAAATTCCGCCTTCTCCTCCATCAACTCCTGCCATTCCGGACAACTGGGACAGGCGTTGGAAAAGGTTTTATTGGTGAAGTGCGCGAGAAAATTGCTCTTGTGGGATTTGTTGTAGCATTCATAATATGGCGTTCCCCAGCGGCTGATGGATTCATAGCGGTCCCCGCCATTTTTGTAAAAATCCGTAGTGATATCAATGAGGTGCCCCTGCTGATAAAGGGTGACGCGACCTCCAGCTTCCTGCACCTTTCGGATATTCTGCCGGAGGCAGTCTGCACCGCCAAGGCTTTCACTGACCTTTAAGTCCGGATATTGGTTATCGTGACCGGAATCATACCATCCGAATAGTCCCAGTGTGCTGAAACCATGGGCCCGGGCTAGCTCGTAAAGCTCCGTCAGCTCGTCGTAACGCCACATTTCCGTGCCGAACTGCTGTTTGTTGATGACCAGGAAATAGCCTCTCATATCGTTGATCCACTCCGGCTTGGAG
>CAKXAF010000344.1:0-605 GCA_934869045.1 uncultured Nitrososphaerota archaeon
TCTCGTCCTTGCCGAACACATCCATGCCGTAGGTATAGCCGTTCATGCCGTTCTCATCCCGCCAAAGACCAAACCAAATCCAGTTGAAGATGGGCAGCATGTCCTCGTGCAGCATGTCCGCACAGTCTTCATAGAACGACGGCTCAAATACAACACCGCTTGCATAGACGCCGGCAGCGTATGGCTGGCGGCAGCAGGCGGCGAGCACCTTGACATAGAGCTTGCCCAGTTCCAGTGCATCCGCCTCTTTTCCGATCACCGCCACCATAATGTGGGCTTTGTGGGCCTTTGCGGTTTCCACAGCCTCGGGCCACAGGTAGTTGTTCCCGGCGTTGGCCTCCGCCTCACCGTCGGGGATAGGGGCGGGCATCAGGCTGACGGCTACCAGGCTGTTCTCCAGGGTGAGCATCAGGGTGTCGTCCCCGTCGCCCTCCGCTTCCTCCGCCGCTATATCCCATTTCTCTTTCAGGTCCCGGATCAGCTGCTGCTTATCCCAGCTGGGTTCGGACAAGAGGACAAAGCCGGCAAAGGAGCCTTTCAGATCGGCGGGCGCCTCGTCTTCCGCCCCATTTGTTTCCGAACGGTTTTCAAACCAGGCTGCATGG